>CAZPJZ010000107.1:0-6980 GCA_964586995.1 uncultured Pirellulales bacterium
GCCTCGTGCATTACGTGCGTGGAGAAAACGATGGTCTTGCCCGCCTTGCGCATCTGAAGGATGATATCCCGCAGCAGGTCCTGGTTCACCGGGTCCAGGCCGGAGAAAGGCTCATCCAGAATCACGAGGTCCGGCTCGTTGATCACAGTAACCGCAAATTGCAGCTTCTGATGCATTCCTCTGGAGAGCTCCTCCACTTTTTTATTGGCCCAATCAGCCAATTCCACGCGCTGCAGCCAGTACGGCACAGCTCGGACAAGTTCGCCGGTCGAGAGACCTTTGACCGCGCCGAAAAAACTCAGCACTTTGGCCACCTTCATTTTGCGATAGAGTCCTCGCTCTTCCGGCATATAACCGATGCGATTCTTGGTTCGCTCGATGGAATGGTCGCCCAATATGGCGATGCGCCCGCGGTCCGGGCGGATAATGTTCATTATCATGCGGATGGTGGTTGTCTTGCCCGCGCCGTTAGGGCCGAGGAAGCCATATATGCTGCCCGTCGGCACGTTAACGTCCAGGTTATCGACGGCCCGCACCTGACCGAACGACTTGCACACACCTTCGAGCGATACGGCATTCATACATGACAGCCTTTCAGGAATTCCAACCCGATTATCGGGATAGAAAAGTCCGTCATTTTTTCTCCGGCATCAGCATACCAATTCCGGCGAGTAAATACAGTATTTTCGCTATGCTGCCCTGTTAGCCCCCGCCTTTCGGCGGGGCTAAAAGTTTGGCAACAAGCTCCGTGAACGCCAAAACAAAAAACACTTGGCCTGCAATGGAATTGCCGCTATAATACCCCGATACGAGCAAAGTTAGGAGATTTTACATGTGTGACCAATGCGGTTGCGGTGATGTAAACACCGAAAAAACCTTCGAAGAAAAGGTCAAAGAGGTGATCGAATCGGTTCGGCCAGCCCTGCAAGGCCACGGCGGGGATATCGAACTGCTGGGAACCGAGGCCGATAATACCGTAAAAGTCCGCCTGCAAGGGGCCTGCCAGGGCTGCCCCGGCGCTGCTATGACCATGAAAATGGGCATCGAACGAATCCTCAAAGAAAGAGTGCCGCAGGTCAAAGAAGTCATCGCCGTGTAAGAACGCTGGTTTAACCGCAGAGCACGCTGATAGCGCAGAGCGAAAATGAAAACTTTATCCGCCAGACGTATGGCGGATAAACATCTCAGCGTTCTCTGCACTCTCGGCGGTAAAAAACTTCTGCTCTCATGCACCTGTCAGATAATGTGCCACTTTTTCGGCATTCGGCCTTTCTATTATGCCTCTTTCGGTAATTATGGCCGTTATGTTCTTGGCCTCTGTGACATCAAAAGCCGGGTTGTACACGGCAACTCCCTCCGCAGTAATTTGAGTACCGGCAAGTCGGCGCACCTCCTCGGCTGGCCTTTGCTCGATTGGGATGTCAGAGCCTTTCTTTATGGCCAAATCGAACGTGCTCGACGGTGCGGCAATGTAAAACGGTATGCCATGCTCGCGGGCAAGAATGCTCAGGCTATACGTGCCGATCTTATTGGCGGCGTCCCCGTTAGCAGCAATTCGGTCGGCGCCGGTTATAACGGCGTTTATTTTGCCCTGTTTCATCAGCCAGCCGGCCATATTATCACATATCACCGTGACATTAATGCCTGCCTGCTGAAGCTCCCAGGCTGTCAGGCGCGCTCCCTGCAGCAGCGGCCGGGTCTCATCGACATAAACCTTGAACTTTCTGCCCTTTTTGTGCGCCTCGAACATCACGGATAAAGCGGTTCCCTGCCCGGCGGTAGCAAGTGCCCCAGCATTACAATGCGTCAAGATGCCTGCGCCCAGTTTGATAAACCTCTGCCCGTTCTGGCCGATCCGCCGGCACATATCCACATCTTCCCGATAGATAGCGTCTGCCTCAGCAAGGACGTGCCGGCACAGTTTCTTCAGATTCGCCGCCGGGTGTGCTGCGACAAATTCATCCGCGCTTTTTTTGACTCTATCCAATGCCCAGAACAAATTGACGGCGGTCGGACGCGTAGCAGCCAAACGGTCCTGCGCCTCAACCAATGCGGCAAGTCCCTGCTGCAAGTTGGCCGCTGCATCCAACTTTTGCAGAGCCAGAACCAGCCCGTATGCCGCCGCCACGCCGATGGCTGGAGCACCCCGAACAGCGAGCGTTTTTATAGCGTCGCAAACCTGGCCGACTTCCCTGCACTGCATCTTCACTAATTTGCCGGGCAACTGTCGCTGGTCAATAAGCTCCAGAAAGCCGTCAGTCTTGCCGATCCATTTAACTGCATGGACAATCATAATCGAATTTAGAATGGAGAATTTAGAATTCTCAATTTACAATTCTTCCTTCTAACTGTAGATTTTGCCTTCTCTGTAATCCTGCCAGGCCGGCTCAAACGCTTTCCTCTCAACAAGCATCGGCCTGGGCTTTACATTCCTGCACCGGAATAGATCCGGCGCACCGCCATCATATTCAATCTGCAATATGGAATCTCGCAGGGCCTCGTTCTCAGGCTTGAACTTAAGGGGCTCACCGGTGGCCTTGTTAATAACATCAGGGTGAATTTGGATTCCGTCTTCAGCGAGGACAAGGTGTGAGCCACGCGAGCCACTTCCCTGCCCAAGCAGCTCGACGACTGCCTTTAGATATGCTACGCTGGCCAGCGCCAAATGCTCCGCCTGGATCGCTTTGACGACTCCCCTTGCATTCTCCGAATTGAAACCCCTCTGCTGTATCTGCCTGTAGAGGTCAACCGCTTCCAGCAAAGCTTTACGAGCATCACTCGGCTCTCTTATATGCCCTGCCGAAGCCGTCATGCGGCTTTGAATTTCCTCTATCACTTCTTCAGCCAGCAATCCGGAGGGTTCCTTGTATGCGTCCAGCTTGTTGACCAAGTCGGTCACTTGCTGGTCGATTTCGGCGTGCTTGTAGGCATAGTCGGGTAAGTCACAGCCACAGGCGTTGACAATGTATTCTGCTGCTCGCAGGCCGCCCACCTGGCCGGCATTCAGCGCCGAGCCGCCGGGCCGTTTGACTCCGTGTGTGCCTGCCATTTCCCCGATTACAAACGTGTGTGGGATATTGGACTGCCACCATTTATCCACAGCGAAGCCGCCGTTATTATGCTGGGCACAAACCGCGATTTCCAAAGGCTCACAATATAAATCAATCCCATTTTCTTTATAAATCTCGACGGCCAGAGGATTCATACTGCGGAGGCGTTCAATCGGCGTACTCTGCAACGCGCCCGCTTTCTTCAGATACTCGTACGCCTCCGGCTCAAGGTCATCGAGGCGAAAATTCTTCATAGACTTACTGCCCACTGGATTGTGCAAAAAGTCCATAAAGACACGTCTGCTCTTTTGGGTTTCATTGAATACGAGAATGTCAATCAAAGATGACTGCGAGTTTTCGATGCGCTGCGGATCGAAAGGCCACTGATAGCCCTTCAGGAATATGTTTGTCGCCATCTTGCTCATGGACGGGAAGAAGTCGGCCAGAAATTCCTGTTCGTCCTTGCCCCGGGCATCGGTGCTGAAGATTCGCGGAATTGCCTGCATATAAGTGCCGGAGACATTCCAGCGGAATTTTGTGCTGGCAAGCCCAAATTGGGACTCAGTCAAATTTTCGGCGACTAAGCCGGCCTTGAATGCCAGGCCGTGAATGCCAACCTGTCCTCTTGGATAGACGCTGGCTTTATAAAGTTCGCCCGGCCCACCTGCAGCCAGAACAATATTTGAGCCCAGAAAAACAGTAATTTTGAGTTCGTAGGGTGGGCTTTCAGCCCACCGATCCTGATGGTGGGGCAAGCCCCACCCTACCAGTCTGTCTACCGTCACGATGCCCGCGATGCGTTCTGACGCCCCGCAGCCGACAGTGAGCAGGTGCGCCACTTCCTGATTGTCGTGGATCGGCACGCCATAACGTTCGAGCTGCTTCTGCAGGCACTCGCTCATGAACTTGCTGGTCTTTGGGCCTGCGGATGTAGCACGTTCAAACGGGTCGTTATCCGTCTTGTAGCCAATAAAAGTCCCCATCGAATCAGTTGGAAACGGCACGCCCAGTTGGACCAGGTGATAAAACTCACGAAGTGAGCCTATCGCCTCGGCAAGCGCCAGGTCGCCGTGACAGCAGCCGGCGGCAGTCAAAGTTTTTGCAAATTCTTCGGCACTATCCGGCACATCAGGGCTGGTGCCGATCTTGTAATAGGTCTGCTTATCCGAACCGCTCATCCGCGATGCGCCCAGGTTGATCCCCGCAGTTACGACCGCGATTCTTTTTTCAAGATCGGGCACGCCCTTTTGTGACATGAGTTCATACAAGTGCACGGCACAATTCATTCCCGCAGCGCCGGCGCCGACTATTATGGTGTTATAGCGATGGACTTCAATTTGCTGATTTGCGACTTGTCTGATTTCCACTTGTCTGACCTAACACTTGCGGTCTTGCTAAATCATCGGACATTTGACGCGGCAAGACCCGGACTTCACCCTGCCTATTGCAAAAGTAAAGATAAGACTGCGACGGCTCTCTGGCGTGCCCATCAGCCCAGAATGCGTAGAAATCCGGATGAGCATTGACCGGCCGGCGGGCGTAAGTGTGATTGCGCGGACTGTTTCTCGTAAGCTGTTTGGTCTTTTGCCAGCTTTCGCCCTGGTCTGTGCTTATCCACATCGCCATTTCGCCGCCAGTGTTATACGGCTGGGCCCCGGCCTCGGTAGGCGCAATTATCCACCATATCCCGTCATCCTCGATATAGAGCGAGCCCATATCATAATTATTATCCGAGATAAATGCCGGTCTTATTTGCCAATTTTTACCCGTCCAGCGGGCCACAGTCCAGGTGCGAGGGTCATTTTTCGGCCCCGGCTCGTAGCCCTTGCTCGTCAAAAACAGAATCACGGGCAGGCCTTGAGCATCGAACCTGATGTCCTTCAGGTAGACCTTCAGTCCTTCAGCCTGGTAATCATGAACCATCGCAGGATTGGCGACCTCCGTCAGCGGTAATGTCAGCTTTTTCCCGTCAGCCGTCTGCCAGGTCTTTCCAAAATCCGGCGTCTCCATATAGTACAGATTTGTGCGGTAGTTCAGCCCGCCTTGCTGAGGGTGGAAATTAAATGCCGTGCCGGCCCTATTTTTATCGGCGGCACTTATCTGATAGTGTCCCTTCTCGATAGCAGCCAGCCGAATCCACTGCGACCATCTGACGCCATCGGCGCTACTGGTAAAACAAATCGTGCGATCAGCGGGATAATTATAACGAGTGACAAAGCAGGCGAATCCTCTGCCTGGAACGTGCCAGGCCTGCATATACGAGAAATTAGTCATAGGAACGTCTTTGCCGTTCTCAGATGTGGTTGCGCGAACCAGTTCAAGCTCATTTACGTCGTATGGCTTCTTGCTCCTGTGGATATACGACGGTCTGCTTCTGCCGTGGGAGGTGGAGAAAATCCAGATATATCCCCGGTCGTCAACCGATATGACCGGATTGTCGTGCGCGTCAGACGTCTTTTTGTCAAGCAGAATGGTCGGACGCGGCACTATCTCGGTTTCATGGTCGTAGTACGAGACCATGTGCAGCAATGGACTGTTGCTGTTTGTGGTCGTACCCCCGTAACAGAAAAACGTCTTTTTGGCCTGGTCGCGGTACACTGCAAATGGCTGGTGCTTTGCGCAGTACGTGCCCAGCCCGCCGCTGTATTTATAGACGTACTGGTCGCCGGTCGGCTCATTCATGTACCATATCCCGCGATAGCCACCATCTTTGATATTTAGAGTAACCGTTTCAGCCGGCTGATCTTCGCTCTGCCCGGTTTGTGCAAAGTCAGCGAAACTCAAAATGCACGCAAAAAACAAAGGCAAAAACTTCATTGCTTGTCGCCCGCAGGAAACTGCCTGTTGCAGCCGACCGGCCATTATATGTTGAAACACCTGCCAGTAACCTGGCTTATCGCCTCAATGGATGCAGAGACAAAGTCAATTTTGGGATATTTTTGCTTGCGGTGGCTATCTATCAATTTCTTAATAGCGGCCAACTCCCTGGCCAGAAGTTCGTAGTCCTGCTCATCGATGATTTTTTGCATCGTAGCCTTGTCAATCATACTGAACGAGCCGCCGAGCACCAGGACGCCGGCATCAATATAGTCGGGTATATTACCGGCGTTTGTGCCGCCGGTGGGCACCAGGCTGATGGTCTTGTGAATTGCCGGGTCGATGGCCTTGATAAAGTCGGGGCCGCCAAGCTGCTCAGCCGGGAATATCTTACAAAGGTTCGCCCCTTTGGAAAATTGATCTATTACTTCAGTGACCGTCCCGCATCCCGGTATTATTGGTATGTCGTCGGCGAACTTTTTGTAAGTTGCGTCGCTGAAGTTGCCGGGCGAAACAAGAAACTGCGCGCCCGCATCTACCGTTTGCTCAACCGTAGGTAGAGGATTATCAGGGTTAGCTTTATTATAAAGGGCGAGCATTTCGGGCGAATCAATCAGACTTGCCGCACCTGCGACAAAATCCGGCATCTCCGCCCGCAGGCGCTGCAGTTTCTCCAGAGGCTTTTTTATCCGGCACGTTACCTCCATATTGTTGACGCCTGCTTTTATAAGAGCTTGTGCGGTCTTAACAATGTCGAGTTTATCCTGATTAAAAACGAGAATAAGCCCATCCCGCAGCAGCGTTATAATTGTGTCTTTTATATCCATATCTGATTACCCCGGAAATTGAATTTAGAATTTAGAATGTAGAATTTAGAAAGTTTTTCCCAATTCACAATTCTCAATTCTTCATTCTTTCACAGTCTTCGTAAGTGAAACCCGCCGTCAACGTTAATTACCGTGCCCGTACAGAAATCGAGCCTGCCTTCGGCGATTGCGCCAACGGCCTTGGCGACATCCTCCGGCTGGCCCCAGCGTTTAATCGGCGTAAGCCCCTGTGCGATCAATTTATCGTACTTATCTTTGACGGCGCTTGTCATATCTGTTGCTATGA
>CAZPJZ010000108.1:0-6944 GCA_964586995.1 uncultured Pirellulales bacterium
TGTCCTTGGCCAGCGCTGCGGGCGTATAGGTTGTGCCGGCTTGCTGGCCCTTTGACGTGCTGCCGGTCCCGTTGGCCACGTCGGTTTGATTCGTGCCGAAGTACACGTGATGGAAAATCGCCGCCAAGCCCGGCTTCCAGCTAAGTTTCGCATCTTTGGCCACCCATCTGGCGCCATCCGCCGGGCTGGGGCCCGATGCTTTCGACGGAACGACCTTAAAGCTCCAGACCTCGCCGGGGTGTATTTTACCGCCGGCCTCGACCTCGTCGATCCGCCAGTAGTAAGTCGTGCCCGGCGTGAGATTGCCGGCGTAGTAGAACGCATCGCCTTGCCGACCCTTAGCAGTACCGGCAGTGCCGGCAGTCACATCGGCCAGACTGGTGCCGAAGTAGACATCGTGCTGGACCGCGCCCGGTCCTGCCGACCAGCCCAGAGCCGCAAAGTTCTGCTCCACTACGCCGCCGTCGCCAGGCGTTGGATTCTGGGCAATTCCCGGATCCCATGGTGATAGTTCTGAGCCGGGGATAACCGTCTGAGCACCGGGCAGTCCATACGCTACCTGCAACTGGTCGCCGCCGGTGCCTTCCTTATACACGGCCTCGATGTAGTACTTCCTGCCCGCCTCCAGCATGATGGGAACCGACCTTTGACCAAGGTATTTGGTCCACTCGTTAGCGCTTGTATAGGCGAGCACTCTGGCAATTTCCGCCTTCTGGCCGGAGCTGCCCTTTGTGCTCAGGTACAGTCGGCCCTCGTCGTCGCTGACCAGCCAGAACGTGTACTGGCCGCTTACGGGCGGGTGGAAGTAGCCGCGAACCCGTGCTCCGTAGTTGTCGGTCAGGTCTGCCAGTTCGGGCGGCTTGGAGCCGGAGGCCGGCACCTCGAAACTGGTCAGCATGGCGCTGCCGGCCGGGTTGTCCGGATAGCTGGCATTGTCCCACAGGTCGCGCAGCTTACTGCCGGTGATGTTCGTCCACCACTCGATCAGTATCTCGCCGGTCTGAGCGTTGGCTGTACTCAGTACGCCCAATGCCAGAACGATAGAGAATAAGTAGATAAGTTTTCGACTCATGATATTCCTCCTTCTTAAAGGTCAAGATGACGGCGTCTGTGTCTTGGCCACACGCCAAAACATCGATATTCTCGAACCGGCGGGCGGCGCACGGCCGTGACTATGCCGGTCGCAAACACGGTGTATCCAATCAGCAAACAAAAATTCTCCCCTCCTTGGAGTTCTTTGCCGTAATGAATTCATTTCTCAGGAGTTGACTTTGCCTCCTTCCTTCCAGGGCCACCAAGGACCCGCTAATTGTGCACTATCTTAGCGGCTATAGACGGTGCCGCTGCGTTTAGACCTATACTTGTAGCCCATCGCCCTGATTGCAGCACGAAAACCGATAGCCACATTGCGAAAAGTCCAGCCGCGCATCTATATCAACTTATTTATACCAGGTCATGCACCGATTTGTCAAGCAGACTTTGCAAAATAGCTGCATATTTGCTGATATTTTTATATTGCAGAAGAATGCTGGTTAGAGTATACTATAGCTTCAGAAGATGCGGTAAGACAGTACAGTAAAGAACGAACATAGAGGCAAGGGAACAGATGGCCGAACTTGCGCATCCCTGCGATCGGCAGTGAGGTTCAAAAGAGGCATATCAGATGGGCAAGCAAAGGGCGTTCAACCCGTTAGAAATCAGTCTGACCCGTGGCAGTGATCGCAGTCCGTGCCGATTTCTAACGGGCTTCACCTTAATTGAGCTTCTGGTGGTAATCGCCATCATCGCGCTGTTGATGGGGATACTGATGCCGACGCTCAACCTGGCAAGGAAGCAGGCCCGCTCGGCCGGCTGTCAGATGAATCTGCACCACTGGGGAGTCATCTGGTCGATGTATTGCGATGATAACGAAGGCCGCTTCTGCATGGCCGAGGTCCCGGGTGGCGTAGACCTCGGCTGGAGGCGTGGAACCTGGGTAGTAGCACTACGCCAGCATTACGAGACCAGAGCGGGCATTCTGACCTGTCCCATGGCTACCAAAAGACTGCCCTCGGGCGAGGCGCACGGTGGGCCTTTCAATACCTACGTCATGGGCTCAGGTGGATACGGCGACCGGCAGGAAGAAGGAAGCTATGGAGCAAATTGCTGGATCTATTATCCCGCACCGGGCCAGGAGGAGATCCAGAACCGGCCAACGAAGTGGAACTGGAAGACCAAGGATGTTAGAGGCGCCGACCGGATACCGTTGTTTGCCGATACCATGTGGAGGGGCGGCGGACCGTACGAAGTAGGCACACGTGGTGACCCACCTCAGTTCAATGGCCAGTGGCTGGGCGCCGGTCGGGAAATGATGCACTTTGTCATCGACCGCCATAATGGGTTCATCAACGGCGTTTTCCTCGATTGGTCGGTCAGAAAGATGGGCCTGAAGGAGCTGTGGACCTTCAAGTGGCATCGCAACTACAACACCATTGGGCCCTGGACCACCGCCGGCGGATGTAGAACGGAAGATTGGCCCGAATGGATGAGACACCTTAAAGCCTATTGAGACTGCGGCAGCCACCGCAGTCGGACCCTACTTGCCAGGTACAAACACTTCTTTTCTTTGCTCCCGCGACGGCAAGTGAAGGGGAATCTGCACATAGCCCGATAATCAGCCGGGTCATTTTCTGCACTCCCATGCCCGGGCAGACAATATCGTCAGCCCGCAGGCTGTTGCAAATCGGTCGTCTTGATTATATGCTTACGGATTTATAAGGACGCTCACTTTTTGCAGTCGCTATGGACACGGGAAACATACGCAATTTTTCGATTGTGGCGCACATCGACCACGGCAAGAGCACGCTGGCGGACCGGATGCTGGAGCTGACGGGGACCATCGACCCGCGTCGAAACGTAGACCAGGTGCTCGACAGTATGGACCTGGAGCGCGAACGCGGGATCACGATCAAGGCGTCGGCGGTGACGATGCGGTACGAGCACGAGGGGCGGCAATACATGCTGAACCTGATCGACACGCCGGGGCACGTGGATTTTCATTATGAGGTGTCCCGTGCGCTGGCAGCGTGCGAAGGTGCGCTGTTAGTGGTGGACGCCAGCCAGGGGGTGCAGGCACAGACGGTTGCCAATGCGTATCTGGCGGTCAACAGCGGGGTCGAGATGCTGCTGGTGATCAACAAGATTGATATGGCGGCGGCCCAGCCGGAGTTGGTGGCGGAGGAGATCGAGCACATCTTCGGCGTTCGCAGGAACGAGTGTTTTCGGATCAGCGCCAAGACAGGTCTGGGGGTGCCGGAGCTTTTGGATGCAGTGGTAACGCTTTTGCCAGCGCCTGCCGATCGCAGCGATGAGCCGACGGCGGCGCTCATCTTCGACAGCCAGTATGACGAGTACAGGGGTGTGGTGTGTTATGTGCGGGTCTTTGCGGGCGAACTGCACATGCGGCAGAAGATACGGCTGATGGGCAGCTCCCGAACATATACGGTGGCGGAGTTGGGCAAGTTTACGCCGGAGATGTCGGCGGTGGAGCGCCTTGGCACGGGTGAGGTGGGATACGTCATCGCCAACATCCGCGACCTGCATGACGTGCGCGTCGGCGACACGATCTCTGACGATGCAGCGCCTCCGGAAAAGGCGCTTCCGGGGTACGTAGCGCCGATGCAGATGGTGTTTTCGGATTTCTATCCGGGGGCGGACACGGACTATCCACGGTTGCGTTCGGCGTTTGAGAAGCTCGCACTGAACGATTCGAGCTTTACGTTTACGCCGCAGAACAGCCCGGCTCTGGGGTTTGGGTTCCGCTGCGGTTTTTTGGGGCTTTTGCACATGGAGATTGTGCAGGAGCGCCTGGAGCGGGAGAGCGACGTGGACGTGGTACAGACGGCGCCGACTGTGAGCTACGAAGTGGTGATGACCGACGGCAGGGTCAATCGCATTGATTCACCAGCGGACCTGCCGGACCGCAGCAAGATTAGGGAGCTGCGGGAGCCGATGGTGAAGCTGGAGATCATCACCAACACCGACAGCATCGGCGGCATCATGAAGCTTGCGGAGGCCAGGCGGTGCCGGCTGTTGCAGACCGGTTACATCAGCACCACGCGGGTAATGCTGGAGTACAAGGCGCCGCTGGCGGAGATCGTGTACGATTTTTACGACCAGCTCAAGGGCATCACCCACGGTTATGCGACGATGGATTACGATTTCCTTGGGTTCGAGGCGGCGGACCTTGTGAAGATCGACATCCTGGTCAACGGGATACCGGTCGATGCGCTTAGCCGTATCATGCACCGCTCGGTGGCCCAGGTGCGCGGACGCCGGCTGCTGATTAAGCTCCGTAAGACTATCCCGCGGCATCAGTTTGAAATCCCGCTGCAGGTGGCAATCGGCAGCAAAATTATCGCGCGCGAGTCAATCAAAGCATTCCGCAAGGACGTGACGGCCAGGCTGTCCGGCGGTGACGTCTCGCGCAAGATCAAGGTTTTGAACAGGCAAAAGAGGGGCAAGAAACGCATGAAGTCCGTCGGCCAGGTGCAGATTCCGCAAGAGGCCTTCATGAGCATCCTTGATACCAGCGAGTGATTGCGACTGAATCCGGTTCGTGCTCGGCTGTGCCGCAGGCCGTGGCGGTACGCACAACAGAACAGGGAATAACGAATATTGAATGACGATTGATACGCTGCGGAATTCTCTGTTGCTTGTTCGATACATGGCCGTTTGGAAGCGCCCGGCCCGGCAAGAGGCGAAAAGCCACCCCGAACCTGCATTCTTGTTTTGCTCGGAAATCCTGCGCCAGCACTCATCTGCTGGTCAGGCCAAAGCTTCGTTCAAGCAAGTTCTGTGAAAATTCTTTGAAGAATGCGTCGAAAGTCAGGATAATAGATATCAGGCTCGGTGAGGCGAACATCGTGTCAGCGGTCGCTGACGCTCCGCAGCTATGGCGAGGCAGCGCGGCAGTTGACTGGAGTTGCAAAAAATTGCGGCAAGAGTGGTAAGCAGATTTGACATTCAGGGGAGCACTACAATGAAACGGAAACTGAGTCGGCGTTGTTTTCTCTCCCAATACGCCGCGGGCGCGGCTGGGTGGCTGATTCTCAGAGACAGCCAATCCGTCCGGGGTGCGCCGGCCAACGAAAAGATCAACGTCGCCATCGTTGGCATCGGCGGACGTGGCAGGTATTTTTTGAATACAGTCCCGCGCGTGGAGAACGTGGTTGCTTTATGTGACGTAAACCAGCAGAAGCTGACCGAAGCCGTGGAAGCAGCCGACAGCTACAAGTACCTGACCAAAACCAAGCCTAAGAAGTATCGGGACTTCCGCCGGATGCTGGACGAGATGGACGACCAGATCGATGCAGTCATCGTGGCCACGCCGGACCATACGCACGCTGTCATCGCCGCAACGGCCATGAAAAAGGGCAAGCACGTCTACGTCGAGAAGCCCATTGCCCACGACGTCGGCGAGGCTCGTACCCTTCGTGACATCGCCAAGCAGCGCAAAGTAGCTACCCAGATGGGCAACCAGGGGATGGAAACCGATGCGTTCCGCCGTACCTTGGAGTTGATCGAGGAGGGGGCCGTGGGGGAAATCCGCGAGGCGCATGTATGGTATGTATTTGGCGGCCCCGGTCCGCGGGAGCGGCCGAAGGAAGAGCCTGCGGTGCCGGAGTACCTCGATTGGAACCTCTGGCTCGGCCCAGCTCCCTACCGCCCGTATCACCCTGTTTACGTGGGCGGCTGGAGCGGCTGGCGGGATTTCGGCACGGGGATTCTGGGAGGCGGGGGCGCGCATTCAATCAACGTGGCATTCAAGGCCCTTAAGCTGGGGGCTCTGTGGCAGGGCGCCGATGAGGCCAAGGGGCGGATTCACGTCGCGGCGGAGACTCCGCACCGATGCATCGAGACCTTCCCCAGCCGGCAAACCGTGCGGTTCGACGTTCCTGCCCGAGGTGCGCTGCCGCCGGCGCGAATCCACTGGTACAACGCCCCGGAACAGGAATTGCGACGGCTCGGCATCTGGCAGCGGCTGGAACAGATCGCCGGGCGGTCATTGGTGTGGAGGGAAGGCTGGACACCAGAGTCCGGCTCCTTGCTCGTGGGCAGCAAAGGCGTAGTGCACACGAACGCCCACAATTCGCTCTGCGCATTGTTGCCGGTAGGGGACTTTCTTAATTCCGGCGGCCCGCCTCAGAAGCTGCCGCATGTTAGGGGCCACCTGCACGAGTGGATCCAGAGCTGCAAGGGTGGACCGCTGCCTTTATCCAATTTTGATCACGCCGGGCCGGTGGTGGAACTGCTCCTGCTGGGTAACGTCGCTACCTTTGTTGGTCAGAGCCTTGAATTCGACCCTGTCGCTATGAAGGTCGTCAACAACCCGGAAGCTGATACCCTGTTAAGCCCCGAACACCGGCAAGGATGGTCGCTGTAAGTCTGGCACAGTCCTGCCGCGTCTGATGTGGCGGAAATCCGGCCCATTCGACTGTGCTCAGAGCCTGCCCTGAACCCGTTCGGCTACGATCAGGGTAAGCTCTGTTGAAGGGACATGCTTTGGAGACTGGGTAATAAAAGATAACGAGTTTCAAGATTGCACAACCATCTCTCGACTGCGCGCCGGGCAAGCCTCTCCGTGATTTCAGTTTAAGGAGCGGAAAGCTTGTCCTACGCTGAAGAATTGGCCAAAATCTTGCAAAGCAAGAACGCAGAAACAATTGCCGCCGCATATTTTTGAAATTTCACTTGAAGATCAACTCTCGATGTTGTATAATATATAGTTAACGAATACAATACGACACACGACACAGAAGCTTGCCCGCCGGAGGCGGGACAGAAAACAGAAGCTTGCCCTCGCGAAAGCGGGGAACAGAGGACAGAATAGGCAAAGCCGCAAAGCGGGCAGTTGATTAGCGAATTAGAGATTAGTGATTAGGAGCAAAATCATTCGGACACGG
>CAZPJZ010000109.1:0-6935 GCA_964586995.1 uncultured Pirellulales bacterium
CGCTCATGCCGGCGATAGTATCCAGCTCCACTCGGTGCGGACGGCGTTTGACAGCCTGAACTTTCTTAAAGAAGCGGTCGGTGACGCGGCCTGCCGAGAGGACCTCAATCTCGTCGCCCCGGATAGAAACAACATCCGGTGGACTTATGTGATTGGCCACATCCTGAGCCGTTCGCGTCGGTATCAGACGCTGATTTTCCACGGTCACCCAGATCCTGAATAAGCCATCGGCCAGCTTTTCCGTCTCAATGTCGCTGATTCTAAGCAGCGGCATCATGTCCGCGTGATACAGCGTGAATGCCATATTGCGATGCAGCTCCTCCTCCAGCAAGAACGATGGTGGTATGCGCCCCCATTGTTTTTTCTCGCCGCCAATCTCAATTTTGCCGTAGGTGGGATGGTCGTACTCTTGCCAAGGAACGGCGCCGTCGCCCAAGAGTACATACTCGATAAATGCCGCCTCTTCTTCGTCGGAGGGACGATCTGCTGTTTTGTACAGGTTTTTCGGCGTCCACAGTTCATTTGTGAAAGCAAGGATGCCGCGTCCGGCGTAGAACCAATCATCTTCGCCTCCCCAGACGGTGTAGAGGTCCTTCCAGGTAATCATCGAGCGATAGAAGGGCAGGATTTTTTCGCCGCGCTCGGCAATGACTCTCAGCGCGTATTCGTCCTCGTCGCTCATCGGGCCACCCTCACGCCCGGGACTTCGCAGAATCATCCCGCCGGAATTATGGTACGATTGAGCAGCAGCTATATTGGGATGGGCAAGAACAAACTCTGCCACTGTGCGGGTCTCCGGCTGAGAAAAAGGATATTCCTTGGCGCCATATTGGATATATTCAGGCTGCCAATCGTATGCCCAGTTGCGGTTCAAGTCGTAGCCGCCCGGACCATCTTCATTGATCCGCCCGTCACCATCATTATCGATCCCTTCCCACCCCAGCAGTATGTACTGGCCGGGCTCATCAGGCTTTGCCCGCACCATCAAGTACTTGGGATAGTCCGGATGCAGCTTGAACCGTCCGTGGGGGTCTTTTTTTCGCATCATGGTAATGAAGCCGTCACCGTTGATGTCTTCACAATCGTCCTCGTCGGCAAGGCCATCGCGGTCGTTGTCTGTGGGCTGAAGACCCGACCGAGCAAATTGACCGCCGTGAATCCAGAAGTCGCGGCCATCAGGATTGATTGTGGGCACCAGATAAAAGACGCGGTCATTGAGCAAAGCGGTGACTTTTTCCAGTCGACCATATTGATGACAAAGATACCAGCCGGTGTAAGCCACGACCTCGCCTGCCTGAATCTCGTTGCCGTGGATGTTGCCGTCGATATACATAGCTGCCTTACGATTTGGATCGCCAACGTTGCGCGCGGTCACTTCGAGGCACCAGATGTCTCTTTTCTGAAATGACTTTCCGATGGAATAGAGTTTGGTCAGCTCGCCAAAGGCCTCGTTCAGCCGGGCAAGGATGGTCCCCAAGCCCGCGTGATCGTAATATCGATTCCAGGCGACCGGGACCTTCTGCTCTGCTGAGGCGCCCAGCGCAGCAAAGGTGTGCTCCGCCAAGTCGGTTGCTCCTGGTTTGTGCTCGGTAACCTGGGCTAAACTTATGCTCGCCGGCAGCAAGATAACGGACGAAAAGAACCAGAGAGCAACGAATGTCATTAACTTTATCTGTCGGTTCATCGGCGAAACCTTCTATTTGACCAGGTCGATTGTTCCCTCAGCGTGCCCTGCCAGCATCGAAACGACTTTGAAATTGATACCGGCACGGTCTGGGGCATAGACTACGTAGCGCAGCTCAGCCATTCCGCAACTGCCCTGGATTGTCGGCAGATTCGTGATCCTGGTTCCTGAAAGAAAATATTTGTTGTCCAGTTCTAAAACGATTCGCGTCGGATAGACTTCACGCGTTGTTTGGCCGTGCGCAAGCGAGGTGGGCAGAAAACCGGTATTTTCCACCTGGATCTTGACCTCGTACACGTTTTCGCCCAGGTGCCTGCTTTCGATCTTTCGGATGCCGATACGCGGCAGTTGCTGCGCGACTTTGGTCAAAAAATCCACGTGCCTGGCGGCGATGTCCTCGACCATAGCGGGCGGGGGATTGGTCTGTGAGAAAGGACGATACCCGCCGACCTCCACTCGCTTGCCTGGAAAATCGGGGTGCTCTATCGACTGCCACCGGATAAACGCTTCGGGGGCATGCTCGTCAAACCACTTGAGCTCTTCGCGCTGCTGTTCGTTGCGCTTGTCCTTGTCCGTCTTGGACTTGACAGACGCTTTTTTCTCATCATCTTCGGTTTTTTCATCTGGCGGGCCGGGCTTTGCCAGCTCAACAGCAATCGCCGGACTCCAGGGGCAGGCCGCCAGCGACAGTCGGCCTCGATGAAAGTACATCCAATCACTAAACGTGCCGCGATGAGAGACGGTCTGCATCTCTTTTTTCAATCCCATCGCCTCTCGATATTTCTCGCCCATCACGCGGTAATAGGGCAAATCGTTCTGGTCAATCGCGGCCATGGGCTTTCGGCCTCTGCTTCTGCCTTCGCCGGAAGGCGAGGGGGCGGCTTCGGGAGTTTTTAGAAGATTATCCGCAGCGCCGTATGTGACAACAATGCCGATGTTCGGATGCCCGATTACGAAGTCGGCAAGTGCTCGCGTCTCGGCTTCACTGACCTGATGCAGACCGGCATCGGGGGCGAAGAATTCATAATTGTACGGGAAATTGCGGTTGAAGTTAACGCCGCCCGGGCCATCCTCGTTCCATCGCTCATCGTGGTCGTTATCGATGCCTTCGGTAAGGTATCGCCATCTGCCAACCTCTGCTTTGAGATGGTCAGCCTTGATTAGTAATCGGTCGTCTGCCGGATCGAGGATATACTGCCCTTCTTGGTCTTCGACGCGCATCCAGGTAATAAGACCATCGCCGTTAAGGTCTTCCGGGCCATCCTCATCTGTCAGCCCGTCATGGTCCCCATCGACAGGCTTATTGTTAAGGGTCGTCTCGAGCTTGGGCCGGCCAAAATATCGCGCGGCGCCATCAGGGTTCAGCCGCGGGATGACATAAATGGTAGCCGTCTGCAGAAGTTTCGTGATTTCATCGTTGCTTTCGTACTGCCCGATCAAATGCTCGATCCAGGAAACTGCCGCCGAGCACCCCATCAGGTCATTGCCTTCGATCCCTGCCACCAGCAGCATTGCCGGTCGAGTTTCGCGCTCCGCCTCAGTATCCTGACCCACTTCGACCAGCCATATTTTGCGCTTGCCCAGTGACTGCGCAATGCTGGCCACACGGACAAGATTCGGATGCTGCTTCGCCGTCAACGCCAGATGCCTGCTTAGCGATCTGTTGCTATAGTAGCTCCGAGCATTCGCAACGGTGGCCGACAGAAGCAGCGGACTCACGGTCATTAGCAGAAACCAACGCTGTAAGGATTTGCGCCAAAGAAGGTTTGGTGACATTCTGTCTCCTATTCAAAGCCAAGACATCGCAAATCAGAGATCAGAGAACAGCGGACAGAGGACGAAGGTCCTGTCTTCTGACCTCTGCTGTATTATGCCCGCTGGGTCTTGCCAAAGCAAGTTTTTAGGCATGATTGTGTTTTGTTTAAGCGGGGGCAAATCCGTGACGATATAGAATACAGGTAAGCCAAGAAATCGAGTCAGGAAAAATGGAGTCGCTGAGATGGCTGTCGAACATTTATCGGACGAAGTTCTTCTTGTTGTGTTGCCGAAAGAGCCTCAACTGCGTCACGAGCTTGAGACTATTAATGAAACCATCAGCAATAATGGCGATTATGACGTCGTAATCGATTTCAGCAGGGTAGAGATCCTGACCTCCTCAAGCATTTCGAATCTTCTAATACTGCAAAACTTATTATGTGAGCGGGGCCGAAGACTTATTCTCTCTAACGTTGCCTTACCTACAAGGGGGCTTTTTAACGTGGTCGGTCTCGAAGGATTTTTCAGCTTTGCAGATGACAAGTATGCTGCGCTGGCAAACTTGCAGCATCAAGGAGCCGGTAGGCTCCGCAAATCGCAAAGCCGATAACTCGTCTCAATTCATTATCGGAATCCACCGGACTGCGTACAAACTGAAAGCGAGGCCCTCAGGTGTTTTACCGCTGAGACCGCTGAGCTTACAATTCCAGGCTTTTTCTCAGCGCCCTCAGCGGTAAGAAAGCTTCATCGGTTACTCTTGGCGCGTTTCTACTCCTGGGGCAACCGGCTCCGGTCCGCTGAACTCGGTTATTTCAAACTGCGCCTGCTCAGTTTCCGTCATGACGGGCTGTTCAACAATCCGCGGCGTTATGAAAACGACCAGCTCGCTGGTGACCGTATCTTCGCCTATGAAACTGAACAGAAACCCGACGAGTGGCAAATCGCCGAGCAGAGGCACTTTGTTGACCTGCTTGGTGACTTCCTTCTTGCGCAGGCCACCCAGAACCACCGTCTGGCCGTCCTTGATTAGCAAAGTGGTCTCGGCCTCACGTCTATCGACGATGGGCTGCGGATACATCAGGGCACCGCTGGCGAAAGTCACTTCACCCACTTTCACGCTGAAGACCGGCTTGACTTTTAGCCGAACCACCTCGTCGCGGGTCAGATGAGGCGTGACGTGCAGCTCAACCCCGACCTCTTTGAAACTCGTTGTCCCGATACTGCCGCCCAGCGCCGATTCGGTCAGTTGCTGATAAGGCAGCTCGGAGATTATTTTGAAAACGGCTTTTTCATTATCCAGTACCAGTACTCTCGGATTGGCCAGAAGCTTGGCGTCTATCTTTTCCTGTTCGGCCTTTAACATCATGTCCACATCAATGTTCTGGTTTAGCCAGCCGAAGCGGATGGCTGCGGTAGTACTCGATGCTTTATCAGTAGTGCCGGCAAAGCCACTACCTATAAATGGATCTCGATTACCAAGAATAGGTTGACCGGCCGTGCTATAAGTCGTGTTCGTACCCGCTTCCCATTGGACGCCCAGGTCCAGCTTGTCTTTGCTGGTTATGTCGTAGATCCGGGCCTCGACCAGTATCTGCGGCGTTATGCGGTCAATCTCCTCGATGAAGGTGTCAATAGCCCTTATTTTGCTTTCCGTATCGGTGACCATTATATTGCTGGTGCCCGGATTAGAGGATAATGAACCCTGTTTCGATATGAACTTTTGCAGGGCTTTTTCAACCTCCGTGACATCAGCATAAGTGATTCGATAGACTTTACTGACGAGCTTCTCGGCCACCTGGGCAACTTCGCTGGCCGGCACGATTCGCACTATGTTCTTGTCAATAACATAGTCATAGCCGTGTGTGGAGAGGATGTTCTTCAGAGCCTCCGCCAGCGGTACGTCCGTCAGTGGGCCGACGTTGACGTTTCCCGTCACCTTCGGACTGATGACAACATCGATGTCCGCTTGATCGGCCAACTGCCTTATGACCTGGTCGATAGGCAGATTCGAAGCCTGAATGGATATTGTCTTTTCCATCTGCTGCTCGAGTACAGTCAAGACCTCCTTCTTATCCGCATCCGTCAGGCCATCGCCGGCTACGGCCATCGTGGAGGCTGCCAAAATAGTTGCAACCAGAGCCAAAAACGTCAGCACCATGAATTTTACTCTGAAGCTTTTCATAGTAGTCCCTTTTCAAAACTAAACTGGTTACTACGTCTTACTTATCGCTCAACTTGCTGGGGCCACCTCTTACCGTCCTTTTCAAACTCAACTGCGTCCTTGTGTATTTTCAGGACGGTCGCACCCAATATTTTGTCACCCTCGTGGACTATGCTGTCGCCGATCACTGCAGACGGCCTAGTCTGGCTATGCAGAATGCTTTTTACGATTAGTTTCTCTGCCTGCGGCTCTGCTGTCTGTGCCGTTTGGGGGTCGGTCTGGGCAGTCATCAGCGGGCCGAATTGCATCGGGTCACGAAGTGTCGCCGGATAGGGCGGTGGTACCTTCCAGTCAACCTCGCCGCTGGAATCCTTAACGGTGGTTGCCGATTCCTTTTGTGTGTCTTTGGCCACGCTGCGCGAAGGGGAGCTGATGACTCGAGTGAGCACAAAAATCAATGCGATTGCCAGAACGGGCACCAGCACCACCATCGCTTTCTGTCTGGTCGGGCTGAGGCCCGCCTTGGGCGCAAAGAGTTTTGCCTTGATCTGCTGCAAACTCTGCTTCAGCGGTTTCTGCCTGGCAGGCTTTGTGATCACAGCAGCCTTGGCCTTTTTGGGGGCAGAAATCTTCGGAGGCAGCGGGGCCTGCGCTGGCTCGGGCTGAAGCGCTGGCTCAGGCTGGCGTGCCGGCTCTGCGAGAGATGGCGGCCCTGAGGCAATTGGCTGCTCGGCCACAGCGGGTCTCTCAGAGACGGCCGGCTCCGCAGCGGAATGATACTTCGGAGGCTCCAGTATGGGCATGTGGCGCGAGGTCGCAACGCTGTCTTCTGCCGAGAGCGGTACGCCCTTGAAGATCGATGAGACTTCCTTCTGTAGCCCAATTCTATGTTTTGGCATCGCTGGTCTCCCCGACCAAAACTTGCTCACCGCTTGGCTGCTCAACGGGCGGCTGGCCGGTCGTTATTTGCTCAAAGAGAACCTTCTGCGCATCCGTTTGCTCAGGCAAGACCTCACTTTGGGGCGCGCCGCCGGCAGATTCAACCGGGGTCTGCTCGGCACCTTCTTGCACGGAAGAAGCTTCGCAGACCGCTGCTTGCTCAGGCGGAGCCTCGCTCTGACACGGCTGTCCCACCGGAGTCTGCTCGGCACCTGCTTGCCCGCAAGGGACTTCGCAGACGCCGGGTTGTACAGGCGGAGCCTCGCTCTGACACGGCTGGTCCGCCGGGGTTTGCTGGGCACCTTCTTGCACGCAAGGGACTTCGCAGACGCCGGGTTGTACAGGCGGAGCCTCGCTCTGGCACGGCTGGTCCGCCGGGGTTTGCTGGGCACCTTC
>CAZPJZ010000110.1:0-6911 GCA_964586995.1 uncultured Pirellulales bacterium
CGATAATTCCGCCGGCCGCGCATGTTTTGTTTACCAGAGGCAGCAGCATAAAGAAAGCAGGCAGGAAACTATTGTGCCTGGTGCTGCTTGGATGCGGTGTAGCAACGTGGGTATTGTTTGCGTGGTGGGCGGCGGTAATTGTTATTGTCATAGGCGTATATCACTTGTTGCACGAACGGCTGCCGGAGCAGGCTGTCAAGTGGGGGCCGAAGGCGATGAATATCGCCGCAATGATCTTTGTAGCGATAATTCTGACCGAGCACTGGCTCCCATTAGGCGTGGACAAGGGCGTAGCCAGAAACCTTGTTTTCGTGGTTTTGCTCGTAGGCGGGCTGCTGGTATTTTTCCGGCTCTTTCAGCAGGCGTATCCGCAGATTTTAGGGTGGTGCCTGCGGCACAAGCTAACGTTCTTGTCGCTGCCGGCTGTAATTATCGTACTGGCCGGGCTGATATGGTCGGGGCTGGGCAAGGAATTCATGCCGCCTCTGGATGAGGGGTCGTTCTTGTATATGCCGACGACTATGCCGCACGCCTCGATAGGCGAGGCGCTGGATATTGTGGCCAAGCAGGATGAGGCGTTTCAGTCGATACCGGAGGTCGATCTGGTGGTCGGCAAGATAGGAAGGGCTGAGACCGCTCTGGACCCGGCACCTGTGAGTATGATTGAGACGATTATCAATTACAAGCCGCAGTATTTTCTGGATAAAGACGGCAGGCGGGTCCGGTTCAAGTACGACAAAAAGGCAGGCCAATTCGTCCGGAATGCAGACGGCAGCTTAATTGAAGATAAGGGCGGCAGACCATACAGGCAGTGGCGTGAGCACATCAAAAGCCCGGACGACATCTGGGACGAGATTGTCACGGCCGGACAAATACCTGGGACGACCGGTGCGCCCAAATTGCAGCCTATAGCGGCACGGCTTGTTATGCTGCAAAGCGGAATGCGTGCGCCGATGGGAATAAAGGTCAAAGGGCCGGACCTAAGAACGATTGAGACGTTCGGGCTTGAGCTGGAGCGGGTATTGAAGCAGGTGCCGAGCGTTGAACCGGAGACGGTAATCGCCGACCGTGTCGTGGGGACGCCATATCTGGAGATAGACATCGACCGCGAGGCAATTGCAAGATACGGCATCAGTATCCAGATGGTGCAGGACGTCATCGAGGTAGCAATCGGAGGCGCAAGTATAACCACAACCGTCGAAGGCAGAGAGCGTTACCCCGTTCGTGTCAGGTATTTGCGGGAGCTTCGTGACCAGATGGAAACTCTTGGCAAGATTTTGGTGCCGGCGATGGGCGACGCCCAAATACCGCTTATACAACTGGCAAATATTCGATACGTTCCGGGGCCGCAGATGATAAAGAGCGAGGACACGTTTTTGACCAGCTACGTTTTGCTCGACAAGAAGCCCAATTTCGCGGAGGTGGACGTGGTTGAGCAGTGCCGGAAATATCTCAAGGATAAGATCGCGGCAGGCGAGCTGATTGTGCCGCCGGGGGTCAGCTATGCGTTTGCGGGAAGTTACGAGAGCCAGATACGGGCACAGAGGACACTTATGGTCGTGGTGCCGCTGGCGTTATTTATAATATTTATGATTCTGTATCTGCGGTTCAAGTCGGTGATCACGACGTTTATGGTGTTTTCAGGTATCATCGTGGCATGGGGCGGCGGATTTTTGATGATATGGGCATACGCGCAGCCTTGGTTTTTGAATTTCAGTTTATTCGGCGTTAATATGCGAGAGCTTTTCCAGATGCACCCGATCAATCTGAGCGTAGCAATATGGGTGGGATTCCTGGCGCTATTTGGAATCGCCTCCGACGATGGCGTGGTGATGTGCACATATCTGGAGCAGTCGTTCGGCAAGTTAAAGCCGACGACAGTGCAGGAGGTTCACCAGGCAGTTATCAGAGCGGGGACACGACGCATTCGGCCTTGCTTAATGACGACGGCTACGACGATACTGGCACTTTTGCCGGTGCTGACAAGTACGGGCCGAGGCAGTGACATTATGGTGCCTATGGCCATACCGAGTTTCGGCGGAATGATGATCGAGGTACTGACTATGCTTATTGTGCCGGTCTTGTACTGCTGGGTAAGACAAACCAGGGCACTGAACCAGCCGGCAATGTCATGAAAATTTTTTTAAAAAATTTGAGAAACTGTTTGTTGGTGACACTTTCACTGATCCATATTGATACTAATTCTGCTACATTTCTTCGTCGCCGTCACTGTACTTACCTTGGAAAAACGACCTTGCTTTTCTGCATCGAGCCGTACATTTGGGTCTGTCGCTCTTGAGCGACCGGCGCGCATCTGAACCCAACTTTCCATCGCGTCGGCGTTGAAGCAAGCACGCTATTTCAGGCCTGCTCCGTGGACGCAAAGCCTGATACGCCGACCGTTTTTCTCCTCATTCAATCTGTTCCTGTTCTCAGCGGCGCACGGGCGAAATTCGGCCAGCACACCGGAAATTTTGGAGCAATTAAACGTAAATTTTCAAGGCGGCCGGCGTTGACTCCGTTGACGGAAAGCAACCGATGAGGGTGGACTCTGCAACTCTTTTTGAATCGGCTGAAACAGGATGCCGGACTCAACGACATGACGGGTTTATCCATCCGGCCGCTCAGAGAAAAAAGGGCTGGGACATGCGGAGGAGAGGAGGGAAAGATTCGCCCCAGCCCTTCAATTGCCAGTATCTCCTTATTAGATGATACGCTGCTTATGACCGGATGTTCACTGAAAAACGCAAAGGAAACGGCCAAAAAAAACGCCTTTCTGCCTTTCTCTAAGATACTGTAAAATAAGACCTTACGTTAATTCCTTAGATGAGCGTAGATACGACCAGCCGGTCCCAGGGCTCAAACCGGCCCATACTCGGCGCTGCTGCGCCCCGGCATGTCCGGCGTCAGATCTGCTCGTCCGCCTCAAGTCTGTCAAGACCTCCCAGCATATCCATCTGTCCTTACTGCTTGCCAGACCAGGCGGCGTGGTGCTAACGACAATCAGATGACTTCACCCGTTCAGAAGCTGCGTCCGGTCTAAGCTCGACGGGCAGCCACCTCAACTGCGAAACGGAGGCGTCCTCCTGCAGATGTATAGTATCTACCGGCAACGCACAGGCTGCAATTCAGAACATGTCACTTAGCTTGCGGGAATGTTCTTCAGCTCGGTGCGGAATCAGAAAAAAAGAAAGCCATCGATGCTCACATCGATGGCTTTCCCACAACCTCAGTCTAACTGACTTCTACTTTTTCTTCTTCGCTGTTTTCTTTTTGGTTGCTTTCTTCGCTGCTTTCTTCTTTGCCATTCTCTGTACCTCCATGCCAAACTAATAATACTGTTTAGGTCGGCCCATGTCCATGGCCATACTGTTCATTGGATATTTTGAACTACTGAAAAGATTTTTGCAACAAAAAAAACGGAAGTAAAGAATTTTTTCACCGTAAAGCGACCGCCGCATCGCGCGATCCGACATCTCTTTGACCGGGTCCGACCATCATTACGGTCTGGGACAATCGCCGGGAAGATCCGCGTCTTTCTTCTTCCAGTTCGCCACCAGAATATTCAAGTCGCCGGTGAATACGCGATACCTGGTCAGTCCGCCCGAATCCTTGTGGTCGATATCGGCGCACGGCTCGAGCGTCGCGTCACCGGCCTTCTTTTTCCAGTTGGCTACAATCAAACTCAAGTCACCGGTGAAAACGCGGTACTTGGTTAGTCCGCCTGAGTCTTTACCATCGGCGTCACCATCGCACTGATAGCCGCTGCCGTTCGGAGGTGCGCACCAGCAGTCGGGCTTGCCCAGAGCAACCCAGTCGTTGTAGGCCGAATTGGTGCTGGGGAAGCAGTCGGCTTGATTTATCCTGATGCTCACCGGCTCAGTGGCTCCACTATCGTAAGAGACATAACCCAGAATGTCACAGGGGCCGGCTTGCGAGACCTTCCATACGTCGCAGAAGCTCACTGACTCGGTTGGCGGCAAGTCGGCAATCCGATGGTCAAATGCGTCGATCACGTCTCCGCCCGAATTTAGAATCTTCACGCGCGCGTTTCCCGTGATATTCACGGTGCCGGCGTTGTTGAAGGTCAGGTTTATCGCTATATCCTGTCCGACCTGGGCGCGCAGCGGGGTAGCAGACAGGCTTGTAATCTGGCCTGAACAAATGCCCAGCCCAAACCTGCGTGTTTTCTTGTCCAATATGTTACCATCTGTGCTTTTCAAGGCCGCTTCCACATAGTAATAGCCCGGCTCGAAGCCGCCGCTGTCCCATTGGCGGCAGAATGAAGCAGGCCCTTGCAGATTCTTCAGTGAGCGAAGCAGCAGTCCGTCAATGAGCTGGCCCGAGCCGTCGGCCTTGACCACCGCGCTGACGATGACATCCTGTGCCTGGCCAGAATTATTGAGCCAAAGTGCGACCTGGACCTGCTCTTGCTGCTCGTAGGCATCTTTATCCGTGGCAAGGGCGGTTATCTGAACACTCGAAGATACCCAGTCGATATCGAAGCGATAATTCTTGTAGAATTGCACATCGCTCGTCAGCGGATTGTAATAGAAAGGATACACGGCTATGCGCAGCGTCGTACTGCCATCGGGATTCTGGATAATCTGCCAGTCGTACACTTCTTGTGGACACCACTGCGGACCCGGTGGCGAGGCATTGTCCGGCGCTCCATCGGGGGCCATGCTTGCGGTGGGCAGGTTCAGGCCGGTGGCCGTAGTCAAGCCAGACCTCTCGACCAGAACTACATCCTGGACTTGATATCCCTGAGCGTAGTCAACGCAGACGACGTAGAAGGGCACGATGGGCATGTCCTCGACAAGCCACAATTGGCCATCCGGGATCTCGACATAGTCTAGCCCTTTCCTTGTGGTGACCTCATAGTCGGGCACGACCACATCGAGAGACGACAAGGGCGGCTCCAGTACCTGCTGGGCGCGGAAGACGGCGCCGGCGGTCGCCGCCAGCGGCATACCATACTTCGGGTCGCCATAAAGGTTGTACTCCAGAACCCACAACCGCTTCTTATCATCGGAAGTGCCCAGGTGCTGCTTCGCCTGCTTGAGAGCCTGGCCAAGCGAAATGGAGCTGCCCACCCAGTCGTTGAAGAACTTTTTTCCGGCAGCATTGTTGGGGCTGCGAGCTGAGGCTTCTGTGGCTCCGATGTAAACGCCCGCACCGCTATCCAGAAAGGCTTCAGCCGCACCATAGTCACCGCCCTGTTCAAAATTTCCGGTCAAGCAGGCGTTGCCGAACGCAACGGGCCGACTGGTCCCGAAATTGACCGGGAAATCCGAGTCACAAACAGTATGCGACCAGCAGTTGACGCTGCCGTGGTCTCTATAGTAGATAACGTCCTTATCCTGGGCGCGATTTCTGAACTGGGTAAGCCGCTGAGCATCAGTGGCATAATCGCTTCCGTACATCTGATTGACCGTGAACTCGTCATCGAGTATATCCACCACCTCGTCGGCATTCGTTTCAAAACTGTCCTGGCCGTCGCCGATGCCGCTGGCTACCAGCGCATCCGTGCGATCAAACTGATCGAGAAGACTGGTTTGAATCGGAGTCATCAACTGATTTGCACTGTCGCCGATAATTCGCGCCACAATCAGCTCCGGCAGATTATCGCTTCCACTAATGTCGGCATAGTAATTGTCCGAGAGCGAAACGGGCCAAACAGATCCGCCGGTCCAGCCGGAGGTGGCATCCCTGATACCTGTATCCCACACGTCCCGCGAGGGCACAATCTCGGTCTCGCCGACTATCAGCAGATATCCGTTGGATGTCCAGCCGGGCGCCAATTCGCTGCTCCAGTCACCGCCGGGCTCTATCAAGCCCTTAATCACCGTGCGATTATTGGTGTCCAGATATCCTAATACCCCTGTCCTTTTCTCAGCCAGCTCGGCCATGGAGCACAAAAGCACGTTTACATCATCGTCAACATAGTGGCTGAACAGCCGTGCCGGGTTGGTCATAATCAGATAATCTGAACTGCGGAATGCGTGGTCTACGGTAGCCACAAGATGCCACGTGATGCCTCCGGGACGCTCAACGACCCATGATGGAATGGACAACTCCTTATTATAATGATCCACTCCCACGCCATCATAGGAGACGCTGGTTGATGTTCCAACCTGGTACAGTATGTCAGCCTCGGTGAGTATGGGAACGACATAGTATAGTACGTCCTGGCTGACGTCTCGATAGAGGGCATCGGACGCCCTGAGCGTCACCTCACATTCCTTTGTGCTGCCATCAAAGTCTGAGGTTAGATCCCAGCCGCTGCTGACCCATCCGGTTGGCTGCAATCCCACCAATCGGTCCACGATCTGGACGTTGCGTGCGCTCCTATCTCCCGCGTTGTGTACATTAAGCCTGATAGTCAGCCTGGTCCCGCTAAACGTCATGTTTTCCCTTCGGACTATCAAATTAGGTCTGTAGATGGGAAAGATATTGTCTACCGTGACCGTCACGGTATTCTGGCGGGAGTTTTCTTCCGCATCGTATGCGGTGACCCTAATGTGGTGAGGGCCATTGTCCACTTCATACGTGTCCCAGAAGAAGCTCGAATAGAGGGATTCCCGATCAGCCGATGGGCTGAGCCGGCTGTGCACGAGCTCATCGTCAATATAGAACTCGATTCTGCCCATGCCTTCGTCGTCGGTCGCCCGCGCAGCCACAATGACCGTCTCCGATACCGTGTCGCCGTCGTCGGGGGTAATGATTTCAATCGAAGGCCCGAGAAAATTGGGAACCCGGTTTCCGACCTCGATGATGCGGCTCGCCATCCCGATTCTCCCCGACAAATCAATCGCTTTAGCTCTGAGGGGATGGTCTCCGTTCGCATATTCGGTCGTATCCAGCACACACTCATACGGAGCAGAGTAGTCGGTAAAGATAAGCTTATC
>CAZPJZ010000111.1:0-6870 GCA_964586995.1 uncultured Pirellulales bacterium
TGAGTGCACCATCTGCGGCAGGCCCACCTTGCTGATTCCCATTCGTGGCAGCTTCACGCTTGAGCCGGTCGAGTCAAACCCGCTGTTTTCCAATTCCCTTGTGGGCGATTTGAAATTTGAAAGTCTTAGCGCGTACGGGCCATACACCGGCTGTATGGACGGTACTTATCGCATTGGCGGCGAAGTCGCCATTGTTCAGCAGATGTCCCTGCAAGGGACCATCAACGCGACCAAGCTGCAGTTTGACAGCGGACTCGTCGCCCCGCAGATGCCTTTTCCCTGGGTCGAGATTGACCTGGCTCAGCTTCCACCGCTCAACCCGTTGCAGACCTTCAGCCTGCATCTGGTGGCTGTACCTTGGCCGCAATTCTGGTTCTCCACAGACGTGGGCTTCACGCGCATGAATCCAGAAATGCAACGTGTCAGCGATGGTGACCTGGTCGGCTCGAAGGGTGCTGTCGTTTGCACCAATAATCAGCTTAGCGCTCGGCTGGGGATAATGCCGATAGTGCCGGACATCGGCCTGGATGCGGTGATGCAGGTTATACCGTGCCTGCATGGCGGAAAGGGCCGCTGCACACCGGAGGTCTGGTTCTCCTGCGAACAGGATATCTTCAGTGAGACCATTGGCCCGCTGCATCACGGCGACCTGCTCAGCAGCGCCGGACGAATCGTCCGCAGTTATGCTGATTTGATCGGCCCGTTCTCGCCCATGCCGCCCGTACCTGATTTCGGCTTGGATGCCGTTACCTTTGCCCCCGACGGGATACTGCTGTTTTCTACCGAGCAGGGTTTCTTCTCTGAGCGGCTGGGCGTTGCCATCAACGACGGAGATCTGCTCGCAGAAGGCGGACGAATCTTCAAAACCAGCGCTGAACTACTGGCCAACTTTCAGCTCATTGAGCCTCGCCCGATTCTGTTCGGCCTGGACGCCGCCTTTGTCTGGCCAAACGGAGAGGTCTGGTTCTCGGTCAAGGCCGATTTTGTGGACCGCCGTTGGGGCCGCATAGGCCACGGCGACCTTCTCAGTGACACGGGTCGAGTGGTTGCACGCAACCTGGAACTGCTGGGTCCCTTCAGCCCGCTGGAAGACCTGGCGGACTTCGGGCTCGATGCCCTACAGGTCTGCTGGCCGGGACCCCCAGGAGACTTCGACCACGATGGCAATGTTGATGCAGCAGATCTCGCGCTGCTCGCGGCAGGCTGGCGACAGACCAGTTGCGCAGCTTGTTGCTCGACCGACCTCAACTGCGATGGCAAAGTTGATTTTACTGACCTTATGCAGTTGGCTGGAAACTGGCTGGTTGATTCGACTTTCATTCGCTGGCCCTTGCCTTGACAGTAATGAAGATTCGCCCATCCGCAACCAAGGCTCCTGTTAAGCGCATCGCGTCGGATAAGCCGGCCTGTCAGTAATCGGCCTTTCTGCCGCGTGCGGTGCGGTACAGCCAGTAAGCCACGCCGAGCAATAGAAGTGTGCCCAGTACGGCACCGACCGGCGGCGTGAATGGCAGCTCTATGCCAAGCAGACTCAGCATCTTGGCCAGCAGGTCGTCTATGTAAATAAAGGGCAGGGTGACGTCTATCTGCTTGAGCAGGATGATCGGTATGGCCAAAAGGATTCCCATCAGGGCCTCTCCGGTAATAAAGCCCGAGGCTAATAGCAGGCCGTTTCGACTCGATTCCTCGATTTGCTGCTCTGGGGTCTTTCTTCGAGTGTGATAACGCTTACTCAGGTAATGGATCAGTCCGCCGGCAAAGATCGGCACCGACAGTTCAAGCGGCAAGTAAAAGCCGATGGCCACGGCCAGAACGGGCGTGCGGAAGGTGCTCTTCTTTGCTTCCAGGATTAGGTCCAGAGCTATGATTGCGGCCGCCACACCCATGCCGATAAAGGCGTAGTTCCAGGGCATATCTCCTTTGAAGACACCCCGGGAAACGGAGGCCATCAGATTGGCCTGGACGGCTGCGAGAGCGTCTTTGCCAGCGCCTTGCTGACCTTTGAAGCCGTAGGCCTGGTGAAGGAGCATAAGCACCGGTGCGATGACTATCGCCCCGGAAAGGGTTCCGACAATCTGCATGACCTGTTGTTTCCAGGGGGTTGCGCCTACGATTCGGCCTGCCTTTAGATCCTGCATGTTGTCGCCTGCGATAGCGGCTGCGCAGCAAACGACCGAGCCGATGATGATAGCCGCGGCCGGACCGTTCGGAGCTTCGCTGCCCATCAACAATAACAACAGCAGCGAGGAAACCGAAACCGTCGCTATCGTCACCCCCGATATCGGATTGTTCGACGAGCCGACCAGACCTGCCATATATCCGGCGACGGCGGAAAAAACGAAGCCTGCAACGAGCATGACAGCGGCCATAGGCAGAGAGATGGTGATATCAGCGACAAAATACTGATAGACCAGGAACAGCGGAACAACGGAGGCGACGATGAGCATGAGCACCCATTTCATGGACATGTCTTTTTCCGTTCTTTCGATTTCGCCCTGTCCCTGACCGATGGCGCGGTAGGCTTGCAAGCCGCTCCTTATGCCCGTGATGAGCGATCTTCGCATTTTGAAGATCGTCCAGAGGCCACCGATGAGCATGGCTCCGACGCCGATGTATCGCGTTCGCTTAGACCAGATTTGCCACGCGTATTCTTTTGCCTCGACGGGCTTGCCCAGCTTGTCCTGCACAGCGGCGTTGTGTTTTTCGGCTTCTTCGATCTCTTGTTTCGGCGCGTTGGGATCAACGGTTTTATATTCCAGGGCAAAGACGTTCCAGGCATCAGGATTGTCGATGTCACTGGCGAGTTGGTACACGGGCCATTCGTACTGGCCCGCTATGGCGGGGATGGCGGCGTACCAGTTTGCGGCGCCGCCGAGGAAGATGAGTATGGCGATGTTGAGGCCGACGATGTATCCCACGGACACAAGCGCGGGGCTGAGATTGGAGCCGCCATAGACGAGTGATCGTTTGATGCCCCTGGCGCCTTCGAGAACTTCAGGCCACAGGCCGATGCCTTTAGCCCCGGCTTTAAACAATCCACCGGCGACGGCGGCGAGGGCAATGTACAAGATTCCACGGCCGCCCCGCTCGCCGGTTTCGAGCACTTCGGCGGTGGCGATGCCCTCGGGAAACTGGAGCTTGCCTTCGACGATCAGAGAACGTCTCAGCGGAATGGTGAACAGGACGCCGAGCAGCCCGCCGAATGCGGCAATGATAGTGATCCACAGGAAGTTCTTACCACTGAAATTGTCCCAAAAGCCAAGGATGACCAGTGCCGGCAGCGTGAATATCACGCCGGCGGCCAGCGATTCTCCCGCCGATGCCGCCGTCTGGACGATATTATTCTCCAGGATATTGCTGCGGCGAAAGAGCCTCAGCACGCCCATCGACACCACCGCTGCCGGTATCGAAGCTGAGACCGTCATCCCGGCAAACAGACCCAGATAGGCGTTGGCGCCGGCCAGAACGACCGACAGCACCACGCCTAAAATAACCGCCTTGACTGTGATTTCCGGCAATGATTTTTCTTGCAAATCCATTATGCACCTATGTTAAACCCCCCAATAAATTGGGGAGCTAAATACTGCTATTTTACAAACTGCTGGACGAAGTACTTTGGTGTCAAAGGCTGCCCGGTTGCGCGTTCAATCATGTCGTTCCAATTATAGACTGCCCCGGCGCGGGTAACCTTCGTTCTGAAAAATTCGCCGGCCTCTTTTTGGCCCACGTAACTTACGTTTTCATCCGATTCGAGTTTCAGAATATTGCAGACCAAGTGGTGGTGCAGTTGAGAGGCCAGCAGCTCGCCCAGCATATAGTTGTGATAATAACACGGCGCGATGGTAAAATGAATCTTGGCAGCCCAATCCGGCTCATCGCGGCCGGGCGGTCTGTTCACAAACTGATACTTCTCAGCCAGGTTCCACCAAAGCCTGTTCAATTCCTGGTCGGGATTTGCGTAGAGCTGTTTTTCAAATTCGTACATCACCATTGCCCAGCGGGCGAAGATTAGCTGTTTGAGCTGCGCATATTTGTCGCTTACTTTTTCGATCTCGCTGCGCTGCTGGTCCGACAGGTCCAGCATCTGCTGCATCCAGGCAGGATTTCGGCTCAGTCTGCCGAAGAACATGGCGATAGCTTCCGTTGTAAAAGCATGCACAGGTCTTCTGAGCAGGTAGGGCACTTCCGGGTCGTGATATTTATCGTAAACCGCGTGTCCCAGCTCGTGCAGAATCGTTTCCATCCAGTATTCGTTATTCTTGAGATTGCACAGGATACGCACGTCACCCTCGCGGTCGATGTCCGTACAGAAGGCGTGCGGATTTTTGTCCTGCCGCTCATATAGATCGCTTCGGGTAAGGATTGACTCTACCGGCAGACCTATGCCTGCATAGAATTTTGTAGCTAATTCCTTAATATCCTTATCCCGGTAATATGCGTCCAAATCGAGGTCATAGACCATCGGACTTTCCTGGAAGAATGGGTCGTGATAATGCCAGGGCATAAGTTCGTCCGCTGAAATGCCATACTTTGCTGCCAGGGTGCGGTCCAGGTCCGCCTTTAGTTTGGCAAAAGGCTCATGGGTTAATTCGTAAAGTTGGTCAAAAATCCGGTCCAGGTCCTTCACATCTTGCTCGCCGGTAGTCAGCGATAGAGAGTGGAAGTTATCAAAGCCCAGCTTTTTCGCTGCCAGGTTTCGCAGCTTGACCAGCCTGAGCAGGTCATCGGCAACTGCCGACCCCACCTGCTTGCTGGCCAGCCATGCCTGCTCTCTTTTAGCCGAGTCTGTCTCTATTTTCAGGATTTCCTTGATCTGATTATCGGTGACTTTTTCTCCCTCAATAGTGCCGCGAAAAGTGCTGAAGTTTTTTTCGATCTGCGTGCCCAGATCGACTATCTTTTTTAAGAGCTCCGGCTCTATTTGGTTCTCAAGATACGTGTTGTATAGTACATCCAATTGCCGAGCCAGCACTGTATCCTTTATCTGGCCAGATTCTTTGGTCTTCTTAAGGTAGGCGAATTCCTCAGCGTTACTGTAAACCTGCCGAAGCTTAAGTGTTAGTTCGCTGGCTTTGTCATAATCTTCACTTTTGCCGGAGTTTGCGGCCTGCCAGGAGGCAAGGTTTGCCGCCTTTTCCATCGGCTTGATTTTCTCGAGGTGTGCAGTAATGAACTGCTGCAACTGTTCTTCCCTTTCAGTATGTGCACAACCAACAATCGCTACATTTACTGCCATTATCATAACTAATTTCGACAAGGCTTTCATAACTTTGTACCTCCACTACCGGGAACTCAAAGATTAAAAATGAAAAATCAAAATTGTGGAATTGTGACGGTCCATTCCTTGATTTCACATTTTGCATTTTAATTTTTGCATTTTTTCAGTTTTATCTATCCGATCGGTCCGGATAGGGGGGCTTTTTGGGTCTTTGCGGCGGCTGCTTTTCGAGCAAGCCGGTAATTATTTCGATGGCCTTTTCCAGTTGCGGGTCTCGCCCGGCCACCATCTCGTGCGGCGCATTTTCGATTTCATAATCGGGCTGGACGCCGTAACCTTCGACTTCCCAGTTGCCCTGTGTATTCCAGAATCCGAACGTGGGCGCCGAGACGAAGCCGCCGTCGATGGGCTGTGGATTGCCGGTCATTCCAATTAGCCCGCCCCAGGTCCTTGTGCCGATCAACGGCCCAAGCCCGGCTTTGCGGAAATAATATGGAAAGGCATCGCCGCCTGAGCCTGCCCAGCCGTTCACCATCATGACCTTGGGCCCGGTATGTGCTACAGATGGCGTCTGCCAGTCGCGGTGGTCTCGGCGGGCCCAATAATTGTGGATTGGACGGTTGAGCAATTCAATGAACCGGTCCGGAATTTGGCCGCCGCTATTGAAGCGTTCGTCAATGATTAAAGCCTCCTTTGTTCGCTGCGGAATAAATTGCCGGACCAGTTCGTTCTGGCCGTTTCTACTCGTATCAGGGACATAAATGTATCCGACCCTGTTATTGGTTGCTTGCTGCACCTTTTGTCGGTTGCTTTCGACCCAGGCCAGATACCGCAAACGGAAATCACTGGCGACGGGCTTGACGAATACCTGGCGTGCGTCATTCACGTCGGGCGAAGAATTGATGGTGAGCATCACTACTTCATCAGCCAAGCCCTGAAAGGCTGCCCAGGGATCTTTGGCCCTATCGAGTTCTTGCCCATTGACTGCCAGAAGGTAATCGCCCCCGTTTACCTCTATGCCCGGCTCACGCAGCGGTGAGCGCGCCTCGGCGTCCCAGGCTGCGCCTTGATATATCCTCTTGATGCGATACGCATTATTCTCCGTGTCCAGCTCGAAATCGCAGCCTAACAGTCCCACAGAAATCTTTTCAGGCTCGTCGAAGTCACCGCCCCTGACGTATGTATGTGACGCATTCAGCTCGCCGATCATTTCGCCGATAACGTAATTGAGGTCCTCGCGGTCAACGACGAAAGGCAGCAAGACCTCGTACCGCTGTTTGATAGCCTTCCAGTCGACTCCGTGCATATTCGGGTCGTAGAAGAAATCTCGTTGGATCCGCCAGGCTTCGGTGAAGATTTGCTGCCACTCCTGGCGGGGGTTTATCCAGGCCTGGAGTTTGTCGGTGGCTATTTTGCCGTCGCCGACCTTCTTGTTCTCGGCCAAATCAATTATTCCATACGTAGATTTACTTTTGTATATGGCTTTCTTGCCGTCAGCCGAAAGGTCGTAGCTGTCGATACCGGAGATGACCGTTTTTTCCTCGCGCTCCTGCAGGTCATAGTAGAGCAGTGTGCCGGATGGTTCGCCCGGCTTGGTTGCGCCGGTGGGAAGGTACCGACAGTAGACCAGCTTGCCTTTCACCGGGCGCAGG
>CAZPJZ010000112.1:0-6866 GCA_964586995.1 uncultured Pirellulales bacterium
TTTCGGATTTAGAGTTTGGTGCTTCGTGCTTTTTACTTCTATGGGCGACTACTCTTGGACCGGCTCGAACTCGTCTTTGCCGGCCCCGCAGTCCGGGCAGACCCAACTGCCCGGCAAATCCTCAAATGCGGTGCCAGGCTGTACACCATTATCCGGGTCGCCTGCAGACGGGTCGTAAATGTACCCGCATATGCGACATCTATACTTTTTCATAGAATTGCTCCTGAAGATTCGATGTTTCAATCGCCGGCACGTGTTTTTCCTTGCCCACATCGGCCGCTCTTGCCGATATTCGATTCCCGTCTCTTACACAGGTCACAGAAGCCTTCTAAATATACCGTTTTTCTCAGCACGGCAAACCTCTTGGCAATACTGAGCGGAATGCAGATGTGTTCAAACGGCCTGTGATAAAAATCAATGACCCTTTTGCACTTGATGCACCTGAAGTGCTGGTGACTGTCCAGGTTGCCATCGTATCTTTTGGGCTCGCCCGAACCCTCTACTATAAACGCTGCACCAATCTCGCTCAAAGTCAGCAACGTCCTGTTGACCGTATCCAGCGATATATTCGGAAGCGTCCTTCTTACTCTGCGAAAGACTGTCTCCGCTGAAGGATGCTCACTTGTTTCGACCAGGGCTTTATAGACCGCCATTCGCTGGGGTGTGATCTTCAGCCCTGCGGCATGACACTTTGCTGTGAAGGTATCGAGCTTATCTTTCAAGCCAAGCCCTTTCATGCTAATGCTGCCCGAGGCGACAGTGATTTACTTGTTACCTGCTGTTGTTTCCTGGCTTCTGTTTTCGGATAAGGCGACTTTCGGTCCCCGGCGACAAAATTGGAATTGCTACTATATCGTAAATTTTCTTGCCGAGCAAACGCTTTTTCTCTTTTGTGGGAAAAATTTGCACTTCTGGACCAAGCACTGTGACATGGATTCCGACGCCGCGTACCAACCCTCGATCGGGCAAGTATGTTCACGGCCGGCTACCTGACCGGGCGCAGCATTTCCAACGGGCCAAGACGTTCTCGTATCAAGATAGCGACCGAGGCGATGGGGTGGTTCAGGAATTGGCAGCAGATTAAGCCGTTCCCATCCGTCCGAGTTCTGTGCAGCCGGGTGTTGACTATCGCACTTAGCAGTTTCGCAGGTTCGGGAAAAAGCCCTTGACACGAGCGTGTTTTCCACTTAATATAGATATGGATAGGGTAACGTGGCACAACATTTGCTCGACTTTGTGGAATGGAGGTTGCGGGCATGTTCAAGAAACTAATCTGTTCAATTGCTTCTATTACGCTGCTGAGTATAGCAAGTGGTGTTCAGGCACTTACGATCACCACTGCTGACGGCAGAGGTGCTGACACGTATCTTTCGAACGATGGCCAGGGTGCCAACTATGGCCCGAATAGCACACACGGCGCGGACACGTCACTGAGGGCGTTCCGACAACTGGCTGACACACGCTCCAAGGCCGGTTACATCAGGTTTGACCTCGGGGACGCAACAGGGGACATGAGCGGCGCCACATTGACATTTGAGGCCACCTTTCTTAAAGCCTCAGCAAAAGTAGTGCAGGTCTATGGATTGATAGATGGAGACGGCGATTTGTGGGACGAAAGCACGATCACGTACAATACCGCTCCAGGTGTGATCCCCAATCCACCGACTACTCTTGGCAACTATGCCCTCGACACGGCCAAGGTGACATTGCTGGGAACAATTACTACTCCTGCTGCCGGTGACCCGTATCCTGTCAGGTTCAGTTCGAACCCAACGGACCTTCCGCTGACAGCCTTTCTCACGGCGGATACGAACAGGCTGGTGACATTCATATTTATCGGCACCGACAATGAGGGCGAAATTGCCTCGAAAGAGCACGCAACGTTCAGTCCACCCACGCTGACTTTGCCGAACGCAGTTAGAGGGCCGAGGACTTCAGCTACCTACCTGAATCCGGCTAATGGAGCGGAAGATGTGCCTCGGGACGTGGTTCTTAGCTGGATGCCTGGAGCCTATGCCGACAAGCATGATGTGTACTTCGGAACCAGCTTTGCCGATGTCAACGCCGCCAGTAGAGACAATCCGCTGGGCGTACTTCTCAAGCAAAGCCACGATGCTAACAGCTATGACCCTTCCGTGCTTCTGGAATTCAGCCAGACCTATTACTGGCGAGTTGATGAAATCAATGCTCCGCCGGACTTCACGCCGTATAGAGGCAGCGTCTGGAGCTTCACGACTGAGCCTTTTGCATACGCCATTGAGAATATAACCGCCAGTGCCTCCAGCAGCGAAACAGGTAAGGGAGCGGAAAATACAGTCAACGGCTCCGGATTGGATGCCGCTGACCTACACTCAATAACCAGTACGGCGATGTGGCTAAGCAATAGCACCGGACCACAGCCGACCTGGATACAATACGAGTTCGACCAAACCTACAAACTGCACCAGATGTGGGTATGGAACTACAATGCCGAGGGAATGAATGTCGCTTATGGGATCCAAGACGCCCGAATTGAGTATTCTACCGACGGCACAGACTGGGAAGTGCTTAGTGACGTTAGGTTTGCCCGTGCGCCGGGCTTGGCAGGCTACGCGCACGATACTACGGTTGATTTTGCCGGTTTGGTAGCAAAGTACGTCAGGATTACCGCCATAAGTAACTGGAGCGGCGGCACGGTCAACCAATACGGCCTCAGTGAGGTCCGATTCCTCTACATGCCCGTGCGACCAAGAGAACCCAGGCCCGATTCCGGGGCAATAGATGTTTCTCCGGATGTCGTGCTCAACTGGCGGGCAGGAAGAGAGGCAGCCTCGCACCAGGTGTACCTCAGCACCAGCAGAAAGGCCGTAGAAAATGGTACGGCCCTTGTCGCAACAGTGAGCCAGAGCAGCTACACGCCCGGCACTCTTGCACTGGGCGAGACTTACTACTGGAAGATTGTTGAGGTCAATCAGGTTGCCAGTCCAAGCTCCTGGGAAGGTGACCTCTGGAGCTTTTCCACCGTGCCGTACCTTGTCGTGGACGACTTTGAGTCCTACACCGATGATGTCGGCAACAGGGTGTTCCAGACCTGGAAAGACGGCCTCGGCTACACGGAACCTGCGCCAGGCTACGGGGGCAATGGAACGGGTTCGGCTGTTGGCAATGCCTCAACTCCATTTATGGAGACAAGCATTGTGCACGATGGTAGGCAGTCTGTGCCATTTGGCTATAACAACACTGGCGTGGGCGGCAAGACCCGCTATTCAGAGACCGAGCGAACCTGGACAGTTCCACAGGATTGGACCAGAAATGGTGTGAAGGCGTTGACGCTTTGGTTCCATGGCGACCCGAATAATTCTGCCGAGCCGTTGTACGTGGCATTGCAGGACAGCCTCGGCAAAATCAAGGTGGTCACACACGACGACTCCAGTGCGGTGCAGTTGACCGGCTGGCAGGAGTGGAATATCGACGTTGCCAAGTTCGCCGCTGCGGGTGTGAATCTATCCAGCGTCCGGACGATGTATATTGGCGTGGGCAGCAGAACTACGCCGCAGGCCGGCGGTGCGGGCACTTTATACTTTGACGATATCAGGCTGTATCCACCCAGATGCCGGCCTTCGGTCGCCAAGCCTGCGGCAAGCATCAACGGTGATTGTATAGTCGATAATGTAGACCTCCAGATAGTAGCACAGGACTGGCTGGTTCGTGACGTGCCGGAGGCTGTCTGGAGTGGCGCGTTCTCCAGTGGCGATATTGGCACGACCACTCCTGCGGGTAGCTTTAGCTTCGATGGTAATGTCTATACAATCCAGGCCGATGGTGCGGACATCTTTGGGACGGCTGACGCCTTCCGTTATGCGTATCGCCAGATAAGCGGCGATTGCCAGATAACCGTGCGCGTGACCAGCCTAGCGTCGGTAGCTGGATCGGACGGCTGGTCAAAGGCCGGAGTCATGATTCGGCAGTCGCTTGACCCTGGTTCTGCCAACGTGATGGTAGCAACATCGGATACAAGCGGCGGTGGTGCGACCTTCCAGTGGCGTCCGACACAAGGTGGCTCTTCAAGCTCACAACGTCTCTTAGAGAACCTTTACACAGTGACGGAACCTGCGTGTATACGCTTAGTCCGGAAAGACAATACGTTTACTGGCTACATCTTCTTGGATGGCAGATGGCAGCAGCAGGGTCAGACCACGGTGACGATGACCGATCCGGTATATATCGGCTTGGCGGTGACATCACACGCAGCCGGCACGTTGACTACGGCAACATTTGACCGGGCGTGTGCGTTCTCAGCGGCTGATCTGCACGCCGACGGCGTCGTCAATTTCAAAGACTTTGCGGTTCTGGCAGATTCGTGGCTTGAGGAACTACTCTGGCCGTAATCGCAGAATGGTTAGCCCTGGCAGGGCCTGCCCTGAGCTTGTCCCCCGCTCCCCGCTTTTTATTCGCTACGGACAGGCGTTAAGCCAGCTCTCGGCAAATATGCTGAAGTCTTTGAAGTCTACGCCGCCGCTATTGTCCAGGTCCATCTGCGACGTGCCGGCTTGAAGCCAGGCGCCGGCGAACCTTGCCAGGTACGACAAGTCGACCGTGCACATAGCAGCACCGGCGGTAATCTTCGGCCCGGCACATTCAGCCCTTATCTGGGGCTTGTAATACAGGTACGCCTTACTATCCGGGACGATGGCCCGTACCGGGAATCGAGCCTTGACCTGGAACGTGAAGGTGCGTTTCTCGCCGGGGGCTAAACCATCAACATACAGGATGACTTTGCGGCCTGCGATTTCAAATCGGCTGACCGTCTTTGCATCGACCAGCGCCTGTAAGGATTCCTGCACGGGCGAAAAGCCTGTCGGCACTCCGACATCAACAATCATCATGCCCGTAGTCCCTTCCAGGCCAAAATACCGGACGGTGGCTGTGACGTTGACAATATCGTCAATCTCTACGTGGTCTGCATCGTAAATGACCTCAAGTGTCATATCTTTGCTGATGCAGTCATCGCGGAGAAACACGTTGAAGATGCGAACCAGTTGGAATCGCGCCTCGCCCGAACCTATGGCGCTTAGCTCGACGTCACTTCCAATCGGAAGCTCTGCAATCTGCAGCACATCGAAGTTGCTGGCATCCACATTGAACTGCGCCACGACGCCTACCCCGGCTGCTTTTGCGGTGACGGTGAGGTTGACGTTCCGGCTCTGCGCTCTGGCCGCAGTCATAAGGGCCTTTAACGCCATCACCGTATCCTGCGTGCTGCCAAAGCCGCCCAGACTGTTTCGCTGCAGAGAAAGCCACTTGATGGCGTCGCTGGCCTGGGCCTTTTCCATTTCGATCATCGCCAGTGCTGCGTAAGCCGTGGTCTCGACGGCGTGAGGCTCCCAGTGGATGCCGTTATCATCCCTGATGGCGATTTCCATCAGCCGGTCAATCGCCGCCTCGGCTGCCGTCGCGTTATTGACTCTCGCAAAAGTCAGCGCGGCAATCGCAAGCGCGTATGCATCATCCCGAACAGCCGACACGTTACTGGCCAGATATTGGGTGGCCTTGGTGAGCACTTGCGGTGTTGCCGCACCGTAATCGGCCAGAGCGATAGTAACAAAGGCTGTCAGCGCGTAAGTACCTTTCACGCCGCCGACCATCTCGCTATGGCAGACAAAACCTATCGGCTCCCAGGAGCCGTCGGCTAATTGATGTGCCTCGATCCAGTGGGCCGCTTCGGCCAGGACGGTCTCATCAATGGTTTGAATGTCCCTTGCCGCACTGAAACAATCCAGAACGAAGGCGGTCAGCCAAAGGCTGCCCGTTTGGTCGCTTTCGCCAAAGGCGGAGAACGAGCCATCATTGTGGCGGAAGGTCAGCTCTCGTTGATAGCCGACCGTGATGAAGTGCTCCGCCTTGGCCCGGACTTCGGGCGTCAACTGCCCGGTGGCGTTGAGGTATCGCAGCACTTCGACATTCGGGGCAAGGAAAATCATGTTCTGCTCGCCACAACCATAGGGCATGTGGAGCAGGTCGTCGACGCCGTTGATGCTCTGGGCAACCAGGCTTGGCGTGATGCTCAAAAGCAGCTTTTCTGAGCCTTCCACACTGTAGGGCGGAATATTGCCGTCGAGTTGAACCGTTTGGCCTGCCTTGATCAGGCCGTTGGTAATCAGTTCGCGCCGCGTGCCTTCGGCTTCCACCAGCACCTCTTTACGCACCGCATCAGCCCGCAGCGGCGAGCGGAGCGTCACCTCCAGGATGTTACGCCCCAGCGTGACTGGTTCGATCAGGAATGAAACCGAACTTACCGAATTTGCGTTTACCGAGACTTGTTTTTGGGCGTCATCGAGCAGTTTGAACCAGTCACCCTGAGCCAATTCGACCTGCACTGTCTGCGGCTGGTCGAGGTAGTTGAATATCTGGATACGGACCGGGAACTGCTCGCCGCGTGTAACGGCGTAAGGCAGGTCGGGTTCGCCGAAGAACTCTTGAAACACCACAAGCGCCGATTCGGTAATGCCCAGCCCCTGCTGCGATGTGGAGACCGCGTGCAGCCGCCAGGTGGTGATACTATCCGGGGCCGTTAGATCGACTGTGGCTGTTCCATCCGGCAAAGTAAGGAGGTCGGGCAGCCAGAGCCACGTCTCCGGGAAATACTGGCGAATATACGTAACCTCAGCCAGCGAAGCGCCTCCATTGGTTTTATCATTTTCTGGCCCCGCCCCGGGCACCACCCAGCCACCCCCATCACGTCGGACAACCCACGGCGGGCCCCAACCCCAAACCTGCTGGCCTTGCGGCAGGTCGATCGCGCCTGAAACCAGCACCTGAACTCCAGCCTGTTTGAACACTTCGTACGCGCCGTACGTGGTTGGAGATTCGTGCGTCTCGACCTGCGG
>CAZPJZ010000113.1:0-6848 GCA_964586995.1 uncultured Pirellulales bacterium
GCGGGGCAAGGCGGACTAATTGCTTGGTGTGTAGCCTAATTTGCTCCAGACGGCTCGTTGGACCTTGTGCAGATCGGGATTTCCGGGCGAACTAGATTGAGCACCGTTGCGGCCGGTGTTCTGCCAGTAGTCGTAATCCATCTTGGCAATTTCCAACGTGCGCGGATCCCTCCATTTCCAGTATTCACTCTGGCCACTGGCAAAAGCGACATTTGTGCCGTCACCATGCCGGGCGGTAATCTGGTCCCACCACCGCTCCTGGTCGTACCAGATCGTCCAACTGTTGGGGCTCAGCCGCCCCTCGTCCAGGAAAACCATCCTTTCGTCCGGTCTGCGAATCTGCGCTCTTCGATAGACCATCAGAGTTTTGGTGCCGGGTATCCCATCGTAGCCGTTCATGGCGTCCGGTACGGCGTAAGTCACAACCTCATCGCGGATACCGGTGGGACATTTGTAGAGCTTCACATCCGGACAGTAGGGATACAGAAACCCTGCCCTGACGCCGTCTATTCGCTGCTGCCTGGTAGCCCCATGGCCCGGCCATCTCACCCAGGCATCGGTGCGGCCCGTGTTGGCGTGGACGACTTTGTCATCGTTCTCGTCCGCGTACATAATCCACCCCAGCACCAACTGCCGCAGATTATTCAGGCAGGCTGCGCGCTTGCCCTGCTCTCTGGCCCGATTCATCGCGGGCATGAGGATCGCCATGAGTATCGCAATAATTGCAATCACCACCAGAAGCTCTATGAGTGTAAACGCCTTATGCCTTGCCATCGTTCTACTACCTCCTTCTGCCGATATTCGGCTGTCCGCTTAGCAAATCCGCACAAATGCTATCGTCCATGATTCTAAGTTGCAAGCATCAAGAATCGAGAACTTTTTTCATATCAAGTCGGTAGGTTCATCCAATTTACATTACGAAAGCCGGGCATTTCTTTCTACGGCTGGACTGCCAGAAGCCACTCTTGGACGAAAATGGCTATATCGCCAATATCGACGCGTCCACTGCGGTCCAGGTCAACTCCATCGCACCAGAGCGGCGCTGAACACCACTGGCGCCACTTGTCAGCCAATATCGCCCAGTCAGAAAAGTCGATCTTCGAGTCGTGATTGAAGTCGACATTGCAGGCGATAATCTCTATGGCATCGTCCAGCTTGCACTGCGATGTCTCGCCGCATTCGGGCGTGACAATCACGTTCCATGCACCCGGCTCAGCACCGGCCGGGTCGACCTGGCAGGTAATTGTGTTGGTGTCCACGATAGTAACGCCAGTCGCGTCAATCCTCTTAACATCGTCCCGGAACACGACCAGTTCGGCGTTGACGTTGATCAGCCGCCGATCAGCGCCGGTAGAGTTGGTCTGGAAGAACTCGATCTCCTCTCCGCCGCCGTTCTCGTAGAAGTCTAGGACGAGGCGGTATGTCCCCGCAGCCGGAAAGTTGAAGCTCATTGTGCCGGCGGTTCGGTTCTGGATACAATCCGTAGTCGCCGGGGCACGTGCATCGGCGTATTGGCCAACCAGTTGGCCGTCTATCCACAAGCTGAATCCGTCATCGCTGTTGACGCCGAAGTACCGAATTCCCGGAGAAGGGGCGAAAATGTAGCCGGTAAAGCGCACGGCGAAGTTGCTTGGATCGCCCGAATTGAACGGCGGCGCGAACCGCTCGCTGGGGGAGAAGACACCCTCGCTGCCGGTGGTGAGAAGATTAATGACCTTATGGACGGCACGGACGGGGTCGCCGATGCCGCGATCCGGGTCATCCAACAGCAGTGTCGCCGCCTCGATTCGGTCAAACGCCCGGTCCCACTGCACGTACAGCGCGTCAAAGCCGATCTCTTCCGATGCGCTGGTCAGTGTAACATCGGCCGCCGAGCCTGGCACAAAGCCGCTGCCGTGGATCGTGAGCTTCGCCATGCTGTTGTTGCAGATCGGGTTCGGCGTTACTGCGGTTATATGGCAGGGTGGTACGCGGGTTACCGTGATGGAGTCTGTCGCCCCGGGCACGGGATTGCCCACGCCGTTGACGCCCTGAAGGATAAGCAGATTCGCTCCTGGAGCGAGCGGGACATCCACTGTGAAGACGTTGCTGCCCGAGAACTCGGCCGGCAGGAGCGTGCCGTTGACTAAGATTCCCGCTACCTCGATTGGGGCCAGACCAACAATCATTACCGTCGAGTCCGACGTACAGAAGTCGTTGCCCCCGTTAACCACTATCATAAAGACAAGTGATGGAATCTGCGTCAGGATGTAGTTGCGACGGTCGCGGACGAACTGTTTGATTCCATTTCGTCGGCCGTCGCCGAGTCCGTCGGCGATAAGGGCGTTTGCGGCGTCGTCCAGAAACCGGTCAAAGGCCGTCGGCGGGTTCGCCGTCCCATACGATGTCTGCCACGGGCCGTTTGCTAGTTCGGCGAACGCCTGCAGGTACATCCGCCTGTACTTGGGATAGTTCAGAAACTGACTGACCTCCGGGAATTGGCCCCCAATAGAGAACAGGCTCGTGCTGGCTCCATCGCCCGAACCGAGCGTAAAGTCGATGTCCCAGGGCAGCAGATACCACTTATCTTCGATTTGGGCATAGTAGAAGTAGTTATTCTTTCCCCGGCGGTACCCATAACTATCCCAGTCTCCAACGGCGTGCCGAATCGCCAGAACCCGAGCGAAGTGTTCGGGATGAATGACCGACTCGATGGCCTGCTCATACGCGGGACTGTTCGATGGCGTGTTCATCGCCTTGGCAAAATCGAACAGAGGGGCCCAGTTGTCGTCCTCACGATGCCCACGCTTCTCAAATCCCCACCGATAGGTTTCCTTGAGCAGCGGGTGCCGGGAGTCGTAGTGTAGCCCTTCATCGAGGTTGGCGAATCCCGTGCCGTCAGCCGTGTACTCGAAGTAGTCGTCGATCTTGTGAATGTAACCGTCGGCATCGTCCGGAAACCACTTGTCAATGTAGTCGCCTTCGATGTTCTGGACGTCCTCGTAGATGCCGTTGTTCCTGCCGTTTATGATGGGGCGCACGAACTCTTGCATCGAAAACTCCAGGCCCAGTTGCTGATAGAACCAGTATGACGCGCGTTCCTGGAGCGGCCCTCGGTTGCCCCCCTCGGTGTTGTCGAGATTGATCTCCTCCTGGCCGCAGAATCTCTGGTCGGAATTGAATTTGATACGATAGGCGTAGCGGTCGCGGGGATCGCGCCCCGAGCCGCTGCGGATGAACGGGCTGCCGCGGTAGCGGATGCCGCAATTGTAGAACACCTCGCGGTTGTTGTGGACGAAGGTGCAGTCCAACAGCTCGTTCGATAGATTGGCGCGCGAGCGGAATGCGTTGATTACGTCGTTGGATAGCCAGATGCGGTAAGTGGCAAAGCGCGTAGTCATCAGCGAATCGCCGACGCGAACCAGGCAGGTCCGGTCTGGGATGTCGGCTGAGGGGTCCAACCGCGTGGGGAACCGTGTTAGTGCCGAGCCGTCGAATGCCTGAACGTAGAACGCGCGCATCGTGTCGGCGGGAGCACCGGGGATTGTTGCGGTAAAGATGCCGTCCCCGGCTATCAGGTCGTTGCCCGCACCGTTGTCAAGCATGGCTAGACCCGTAAATGCAACGGTACCCTCGGAGCGATAGTACAGCATGACCGAGGCCACGCCGTCGTTGTCGATTACGCGGGCGGTCACGACGATCGGCTCATTGGCAGCGGGCAACACAGGTGTGTGTTGTACCTCGAGGATATCCGGGCCGCGGTTGGGCACAAACGCCGTATTTTGCCGACCGGGCGTGCCCAGGTTCAGCGGTATATCCAGCTCAAAGGCATACGCCGGTCGCGGCGGCTGGACGGGCGCTCGCTCTCGCGTCGTCCGCAGCAGCAGGAATCGGCTCCCACGCAGCCACTTGGCCCAGCCGCGGAAAGTCACCGTACTCGCGGTAATACTACTGATGGACTGATTGATGCGATTGGCCCCGGGATCACCATGGCCGGTGGCAATCAGGTGCAATGACCGGGCCCCGGAGCGGCGGTCTTCCGTGGTCACGAACGACCGAGTGTGATTGCCGAGGATTCGCCAGCCCGACTCACCACTCTCGAAGCCATTGTTGCTGAGGCGGTTCGCCCCGCCGATGATAAGCTCCAGGTCGTCCAGAAGCACCTCGCCGCGGTTAAGCAGCATCAGGTCGAAGACCGTTACCTGATCGTGGGTGTATTGGTAATCACTGCTATTGATCGTGAATGAGAATTGCTGCCACGAGGCCTTGCTGGTTTCGTCACTGGCCGCCCAGGCATCGGGCGTATCGTTGTTGCTGCGCGGGTCGCGCAGTTCCAGGCTGGCCCCCTGGCCGTCGGCCCAGACCGGCCATCGACCCCCGTCGTAATATGTAACCTCGTCCGCCGTGACCATGTGCACTTCGAGTTTGCCCGTGTCTGGATTGGCCTGCTTGAGCGGATACGACAATCGGATACGCTCGCTGTGATGATTCAGGCCGCCCGAATACGGTCCGAATAGATTCGACCCGATGACGAGATTGCCGTACACGCCTGCCAGGAAGTTCGGGTCCGCCCCTACAACCAGATATGAGCCTGGCGGCATGTCGGCTGCCTCGGTGAACTCGTAGTCAATGCCGTCTGTGAAGGCCCAGCCGCTTAGCGAGACAGTGCTGCTGCCCCGGTTGTACAACTCGACATACTCATAGCGCTCGTCGCGGGTGGCGTGATGGTACATTATCTCATTTATCACTATGTCGCCGATTACAGGCTGTGCGTTTGGCGCGTTGAAAGTCGCTGAAGTCAGAAAACCAAAGTAATCAGAACCATCCGGGAACCGGCCGAAAGTCACGTCCGGCGGGCAGGCATCATAGCGCACCGCGTCCAGCACGCGAATTGGCTTGGGCACCGGGTCATTTGTCGCCGCCGTCACATAAATCGTTTCACCTGAGAAGTCAAGCCCGAATGGGAATCCGCTGGGCGGCGTGCCTTGACGGACGGCCCAGAACTGGCCCGGCTGCAACACGGTCCCATCCGGAATCTTGTACTTCAGCAGGTCGAGCCGATCATCGCTCAGGTAAACATTGCTCAGATTGATTGCGGTTGGACCTGGGTTATAAAGCTCGATCCAGTCGGTGCCCGGGGGCGCATCGCTATTTGCCAGCAGCTCGTTGATGACCACGCGGGCGTGGGGGTCGTCGCCGCCTCCGGGCTCTTCATGCAAGATAGCCCGCAGGATCGGGCATCCGAAGGCGTCTGAACTGCCGGAGATCGCGTTATTATGGGCCTGGATGGCCAGGATGTTAGTACCGGGAACCAGCAGATTTAGCCGGCCGGTCAGGTCCACATTGGCTGCGGCTGGATCCGTACCCGAAGGGGCGCCCGGCGCGTTGAATGCGGGCGGATTGCCCACGATCTGGCCGGAGTCCGCTACTCCCACGCCGTTGAGATACAGCACGAAGCCATCGTCGTAGTGGACCTCGGCCCGCAGTTGGTCAAAGGATGCAATCTGCTCGGCCGTCAGCGTGAAACGAAGCCGGGCATACACAGAAATGTACCTTCCGTTCATGTCATTCAGTTGGGTCTTGATGTACTGCAGCTCGGCGGCGTCGTTGCTGTATCCGTAGCCACTGGGACCATCGAGCCATGCGGTCGTGGCCGGATCGTCGTTGAACCCTACTTGCGTCCAGGCCGTCGTGGCCTGCCCGCCGGGGCCCGGCGATGGTTCGGTGGTCCCCTTGAAATACCGTCCGGGGTGGCCGACATCCACAAGCGTCACCATCGTAGGGTCTTCCGGCTCAACCTGGAGCTCATCCGGCCCACCGGGTGTGCCGCCGATAAACGTGCTGGGCGCCCAGGTTGAAGCCTCCTGGGGGTCGCCAGCCGGCCTGGCGAGAATCAGGGAGTGCCCTGTCCCGTCGGGTGAGACCGGCCACGGTCTGCGGTCGTTGTATCGCAGCGAGATGATAATCCCACCGTTGCCGTTAGATAGCTCGATCCGTTCGCCATTGTTGTCAAGCCTACCTGTGAAAGGACCATATACGCCTGTGATCCCGCAGGCCGCCTCCAGAGCAGCAGGATCGCGCGCCACCACCAAGTACTCCTTGGCTCCAAGGATCGTTCCGGGTGCAAACGTGTACTGGATGCCGCTGGTGAATGCGCAGCCGCTGAGGTCTTCGGACACAGCCCGGTTGTTGTACAGCTCAATGAACTCGAGCGTCTCGTCCCCAGAGGAAGTCCCCCCCTCCTCGAGCGGGTGGTACATCAGCTCACTTACAACAAGTCCCATGCCGGGTCGCGCGGCCAACAGGGTGACCAAGCAGGTTATCATCAACAGTATGCGCCGATGCTTGGCCCCGTCAGAGAGTATTCCGGGCGGGTATCCCGCGCCGTCGCTACGCGTTTTCTCTCTGTGGGAGGCTTCTATGCACTCGACTCGCCCGCCTTGGCGGGCAAGCCTCGGCGCAGGCTCGCGAGGTCTCTGCCCTTGGTCATTCATGAGTGTTCAGCCCTTTCTCCAATGATGGTAGTCGGATACCATTCCATCCAAACATTCGTATGACCTTGCCCTTGACTCTCCCGCCGCGGCCGGCGGGTTTGGCCTCAGGTCTGACAACATAGTATTATAACAACAATCGTTGAGGATCGCAAGGACATGAGCCGCTTTTCTCGGCACACAACGGCGATATCATCGTGCATGATGCGCGTTGCGTTACGGATGCCCGCCTCTCGGCGGAGGTGCCCCGGCCCGTGGCCGGGGCACGACACAAGACGGAATAAGGTCGGGGCTAATTAGCCCTACCACACTCGTGGCAGTGGCTGAACGCTCCACGCTAAAATTTCAGCTCTGCTGATGTCTGTCCCACCAGTTCGT
>CAZPJZ010000114.1:0-6806 GCA_964586995.1 uncultured Pirellulales bacterium
TGTCGGTGCAGTTTTCAACCACTTCCCATACGCACCACTTGAAGACCGGCGTGCCGAATTGTGGGGCAGAGACAACCACATTCTGCATCAAGCCGTAAGGCCGGTGCATCGTACTGATTAGCTCCATCGCTGCGATGAGATTTTCTGTGCTCTGGGTGGTGAACTTCGCCGCTGCGAGAACGTCCTCATCGAAAAGCTCAACCTCGTCACAGCGAAGTTTCTGGACGTGCTGGCCTCGAACACTGGTTGCCGATTGCGTCAGGACTTCGACAGCCGAGTTGTTCGTGAATCGACATTTTGTTTTCAGCGCAGGGCCGAGCAGAAACTCATCGAAGCCTCTGTTCAGAAAGCCGGTCAGGTAGTCGTACATTCTGCGGGCTTGCTCGCCTGAGCCGCCCAGGATTCTGGCCTGGCAGTGGGGCTTGAAGATGCAGTCCAGAAGCGTGGCGGTCGCGGCCAGCTCAGTCTTGCCGCCGCCACGATTTGCCCAGACGACGCAGTCGGCATTCGTCGCTCGTCGCTTGTCGCTCGGGTCACGGGTCACGGTGAAGTCCACAGAGTAACTGTGCCAGAGATAGTCCATCGGACTGTTATGCTCCGGACAGATTCTTTTATCCGGCACATCTATTCCCAGAAAAACTTTAGTGTAGTTTTTCAGGTCCTTTCTGGTTTTGGGCCTGGTCCGGCGAAGAAGACTATAAATGGCCGTTGCTTGCTCGATGTCTGCTTGGCTGTCATTGCTGGCTGGGCAAAAATTCATAGCTGTTTTTGGCATAGTTGGTCTCCGAGATATGCCGTAGGTGTACAGATTGCAATGTGATTTTGGCAAGGGGTGCAGCATCTTTGCTGCTATTGCACCATCAGCAGGCGTTCACTGCCCGGTTGCAGCGTAATGGGGATTCCTTCGCTCAATTGTTTACCCGTGTATTCGACTGTTGAGTCGGCTGAAAGGTCGTGCACGCCGTAGGATTTCTTGGCTTGCACGGTGAACCATTCCGGGAACTGATTTATGCGAGGCCAATCCAGCGGGAGCTTCATATTTACTTTGTGTCGCGGCACATCGAAAATTAACTTGCCCTGCCAGGCGCTTTCAGCGCGGAGAGCGATTTTAAGGCTGGTACCATCCTGCACGGCTCCAAAGATAACATCCTGCCGCCAGGGCTGAATCGTTAGGCCGGCCGTCTTCCACAGGCAGTACATAATCGTAGTTCGGGCGAAGTTGCCGTCGCCGTGCCAACCCTCGATAACGCCGTCCTCCTTTTGCTTTGCCCACATTATTTTTATTGAGTAGTCCAGCCAGGCCGGCACAGATGCCACGGGCTCGCGGTTATAAAGATTGATCGCTCCCTCGATGGCATCGGCGTAACCATCGGCTCCGCCCCCTTCCCACTTGTAGTCTCGGTAATGCATGTCGAGGTTTTCCAGCGCAGTTAGCACGGCTTGCCGATAGGTTTCGGTTTTATCGATCAGATACACGGTGTAAAAGCCGTTCAGGTCGTAGCCAAAGTTGTCGGTAAGGTCCTTTGCGTGCTCGCCGGTCTGCGGATTGACCCAGTTATAAAACAGCCCGTGCTCATCTCGGGCAACCTCCAGGATGCGATCCAGCATTTGATGAATGGGTTTTTCGTATGCCTGTTTTTTGGCAGGAATCGCAAAATGCACCGTGGCGTAAAGCTCGCACAGGCCTGATATGATTTCGCAGCCGTGGTCGTCCAGCGACAATCTGGATTCGTCCCTGGTGGGGTGATGCTTGTCCAGTAGATAATAATCGCCCAGGCGGATTGCCCAATCGAGGTATTTTTTCTCGCCGGTCATCCAGTAAATCCGCAACAGCGTCTGCAGAAGGTCGCCGTTTACTTCCTGGCTGGTTGAAGGGATTTTGCCGTAGGGCGAATCAACCGGGGCATGCTTCCATATATCATCGAGTATCGCCATCAAGCGCTGACTCCAGGGACTTTCGCCCAGCCATTCGGTCAGCGGCAAAAGGCCGTCTTTGACGTACTCCGATGAGCCGAAGATGATTCGGCCTAAATCCGGTTCTGCCTGGGCAAAGCCCTGCTTGGAGAAGGAATATGTATCCGGCAAATTGCCGATGCGGGATGTCAGTTTTGTTTCGGTGCGGAGCATATCGAGCATTCGGCCATCGAAAAGCTGCCGGTCAGTAAGCGCTGCGGTCAGCACCATAAAAGGATAATTATCCGCGGCGGCATCCTGGGCGTTCCAGATGTCTTTATCTTTGGTCAGATTTCGTGGAATAAGTCCGGTCGCGGGGTCCACGTATTTTAGCCAGCCTTGGACAAACCTCTGGCAGCGAGTAAATCCCTCATTCGCCAACCGCCCGTTCTCCAGAGCCTGCGTGAAGTCCTTATCACTATCCGTCTTGCTATCTAGCACAAGAACCCAATCGCTAGCTTTGCCACCGGAAGGTGGCGTAAATTCTCTGGTGCCGGTGTTTGCAAAGACCCCTGTCGTTTCTGTCTTTGCCGTGCCTGGGTCAAACCAGGATGCGTTGATTTTCGGGCCTGCGAGCTTATCCATTGCGATAGTGACAGGCGTTCCAGCAGGCAAATAAACCATTGCCCAGCGGCCGTCACTGGCTCGCGTGGCCTGGGCGTGTTCAAGGCCGGTACCCTGCCCGCCGGCAATCAAAGATTGGTCGGGAATCCGGTCAAGATGCGACCTTGATTCCATCAGCCTACGCAGGTGCTTCATATGTGCTGCTCCTGGTGCATCAAGGGCGGTTTTCCAACTGCTGCGCTGCCCGGGTCCTTTTGGGAGCGTCTGAATCTGCCCCGGATAAGCCGGCTCGAAAAAGCTATAGACATCATTGTGCCCATAAGTATGTCCGAACGCCCCGGCAAATACCGCCCAATAGGCCTTCCTTCTAACAGCGATAGCGCCCGCACGTGGCCGGTTCGTATCCCTGTGCACCCAGATACCGTCAGGAGTGTCCTCGTATATTGGTTCCCCGTCCAGCACCGGCTTGGTGGGAGCAAGGGCGTAATCGCGCGCTATCAACTCGTAGGTGTCAGGCATCTTGTAGACCGCACTGTCGATGAGGTGACCGGATTGGAGCATGTTGAAATCAAGCCACGGCTCCTCGTGGAAATCCTTCGACGAAGTCCGGGCCGCGCCCGGGTGCATGGTCATAAGCTGAGCGCCGTTATGCGCTTCGCGGAGACCTCGCGCCATCGAGATGAAAATACTTTTTTGCTCCGCGCTGATAGGCAGGCGGTAACCGTTGATAGCATCATACTCCCCGCTGACAATCCACAAGACGTGACGGTGTGAGGCATACCTTTTGCCTATCCATTGCCCAAATCGGCAGGCCTTCTGCGAATCATTGCCAAAAGCTTTGCGGTATTCGTCGCCCCACATCGGCACCAGCGCGATGTACAGCCGACTGTCATGGGCCTTCTTGACGATTGTATCTATGTTACGCCAGAATACCTCACTGGGTGCATCGGTGTTGTCCTCGGAAAAAGGCTGGTTGCCAGCGTAGTCCGTAACATTAAACCCGCAATGAACCTGAATAACATTGAAATGGTGCTGGACACGGTTTGACATATAGTAGTCAACCTCAGCCGACGGGATAGTTCGCAGCATCCAGGCAGTGTCACCCAGCCAGAAGAAAGGCTCACCCTTGTCGGTTACCAGGAAACGCCCGTTGTCGCTGACCTTCAATCGCGGCAGACCGCTGGTTTGTTGCGAGGCGGTTTTGCCCACGCCGCATTGGGCGAGGGCTTTCAGTTCGTCAAGGTGGTTCTGATACACGCCGCGAGGTGTTGTGCTGTGTTTTCTGCCGACCGAAGCGGCCATGCCCACCACCTCGCCCATCATTCCGCCAGTCCGCATCACCCGAACGGTGCCCAGCGCTACGTGCGTGACACTGATGTCACGACCTGCCATAAAAAGATTCTCGATGTTTCGGCTGTACAGGCAGCGATAAGGAATCGCGTAAGGCTCAATGGGCGTAAATTTGGCGATGGAACGAAATTCGCCATTCGGAAAATGCTCGGTGTTCTTAGGGTCCGGATAGTGCAGGTCTATCGTCCAGGTCGTGGTAACAAAGGCGTCCGGAAATTCTCGGCGATTCTGGATATCCTGCTGCTGCAAAATGACGTCTCCAAGCAATCTGCGCGATTCACGCTTGCCCACAATATAGGCTGCCCAGGCGAGGTTGTAATTGGCGTATTTGGCTTTATCTTTGCTGCTATTCTTCAGAAACGCCCAGTTGCCGTATATCGCCCGCAAGCCGTAGTCGCGGATATGTTCAGCCTTAGCGATCTGGTCGCGGCCAAAGCCCGTCTCCCAGTTCCAGTCGCCGCGAGTTCCGTGCTGGCAGCTCTCCTCACTAAACTTTAGCGCCCAGGGACAATCAGGAAATTCGCTGAGCGTGCCCGCGTCAAGGGCGTACCACTGCACGGATGTCCCTAAGGTCAGATTGTCGGGCTTTTGCGGCGCAAGGGACTCGCCCGTTTCGCTTTGCGATTCTCGCCCGATGCGGAAATCGGCGCCGGCCAAAAAGCCCACCGTGCCATCGCCCGTGCAATCGGCAAAAAACGACCCAGACAATCGCAATTCCCTGCCGGTTCTGATGTCTTTGCCCACCACCGCCGTGACGCGGTTCCCATCCTTTTCGACGCGGTAGATATGCGTGTTCAAAAACAGGCGGATGCTTTTCTCCGCTTGCACCACCGCCAGCTTTTTCTGGTCATCGTAATTTTCCGCCGGCTGGGCATTTCCTCTTTTTCCCGAATCAAGCTCTTTTACGACCTCGCCGAGTGCCGGATATGGCGGCAGATTTATCTGGCCGTTCAGGTGCACACGGACTTCCGAGCTATTATTTCCGCCGAGCACCGGCCTATCTTGAATCAGTGCAACCTGCAGGCCGAGTCTGGCTGCCGAGATTGCTGCGCATGTGCCGGCCATTCCGCCGCCCACGACGACCAGGTCGAATTTGCCGGCATCTTGCGGCTGCTCCGACAGGCCCAAAATCTTGCGCCGAAAGGAGGCCAATTCTTCGCCTGTATTTGGCGGGTGAAAATCCGCGTCCTGCGCAAAAAGTATGGCGTCGCATCGACCTTCAAAGCCGGTCAGGTCGCGCAGCGCCAGCGTGACTTTTTGTTTTTCTATCCTGACCGTTCTGTCGGCCCGCGTCTTGTCATTTCGAGCGGAGCGAAGCGGAGTCGAGAAATCTGCTTGAGCAGACCCCTCGGCTGCGCTCGGGGTGACAGGGGAACGTATCTCGACTGTGCCGCCATCCTGCCAGTGCCAGTCCTCCCTTTTAGTGCCGAATATGGCGGGCAAAGGTTTGCCGTCGATAAGAAGCTGGAATTTGCCCGGCGGCTCGGCTGCATCCACGCGGTGGCAGGTCATACATCTGGCCTCAGTTATTCGGGCTTTCTTTTCCGGCTGCGGATTGTTCCAGGTTGCCGCCCAGTCGCGCGTGCGGACCCAGACGCGGTACTTTCCTTCGGCGGGAAAAGTGACAGTCGTTGTGGCATCTTTGACCGGCTGGCCCAGGCCGTGCGCCAAAAGATACGGCGAACCCATCTGCTCCATAAATTGCTGGTCGATGACCCAGCCGCCAAGGTTCTCGAAGCTCTCAGCTTCGATAAGGATGGTGTGGGCAGGGGCTATCGAAATCGCCGCCAACAGAACGGCTGCAAAAACTGTAGCGCGAAAGAAGTGCATTTTCTTTCCTTTCCTTCCTTTCCTTACATCGCGGGGCTTTGGACCCCCAAATGAATTTGGGGGCTTAATATGGCGTTATCTGCTGCGCGCGTCGGCGTATTTCCTCGCTGGCATTTCAATCTTTTCGATTCGGCGGATGTGTCGGCCGCCATCGAAGGGCGTATACAGCCACAGCTCGACAATCTCCAGCGCCTGCTGTATAGACATCATGTGAGCGCCGAGCGAGAGTACGTTGGCGTCGTTGTGAGCCCGGCTGAATCTGGCTGAGCGGAGGTTCCAGCACAACGCGCATCTTATGCCGGGGACTTTGTTGGCAACCATGGCCTCGCCGTTACCCGAAGCTCCCAGCACGATGCCGCGGTCACATTCGCCGGACGCGACGGCTTGCGCTGCCGGGCGGACAAAATCCGGATAATCCACGGGCTCGGTCGAATCGGTGCCGAAATCCTTGACCTCGTGTCCGTGGTCAGCCAAGAGCGCCTTTATTTGTTCCTTGTACTGATATCCCTCGTGGTCGCAGCCGATAGCGATTTTCATTGGCACTCCTTCAAATGGGATAGTCTCATTGTCTTTGAACACAATGTAGCGGGATTTAGGGGCCCGTGCAATGGCAAATCCAGCCGGATCTCACGGGCTTATTTGAAAAGCTGATGCAGGATCTCATCCGGCAACTGCAGGATGAATTCTTTGCCGCTATCTTCTTCGCCACCGAGTTGATATGGTATAGTCTGCTGCAACTTTCCGGCGGCGGTGAAACGCGAGACAGCAAATTGCCCTTTTGAATTGGGCGGCACACCCATTCTTGCCAGGCCGTCCTGATCTGAAACGGCTCCTGCGTACGTGAGGTGGCCATCTTCGTCAAGCACACTGACGCCCGCACCCTTGACGGGCTGATCCGCGGGATTCAACACTTTGACCACTACCTGCACGGCCCTTGGAAAGTCCCTGCGGCCCAGGTCAAGGACCTGTCCCTGCTGCAGGCTAATATCAGGAATAGAAATGTAGCCGCGCTCATTATCGCGCAGAATATAGATTCGTATGGTAAGTTTGATCCCGGCAAGAATATAAGCACTCTGAAGTTGATTGGGTTGCAACTCGTATTTGTACAA
>CAZPJZ010000115.1:0-6737 GCA_964586995.1 uncultured Pirellulales bacterium
GGATATTCCAGACCTGGAAGGATGGATGGGGATACCAGGAACCGCCGCCGGGCTACGGCGGCAACGGCACCGGCTCCGGTGTGGGTAACGCTGACGCCCCCTGGGTCGAGCGGACGATCGTTCATAGCGGCAGGCAATCAATGCCGTTGGCTTATGACAACAGCGGGGCAACCGGAAAGGCCCGCTACTCAGAGACGTTCCGAGAGTGGGCCTCGCTGCAGGATTGGACCAGAAACAACGTTAAGGCTTTGGCACTCTGGTTCTACGGCGGTCCTGCCAATGCGGTTGAGCAGTTCTATGTCGCGCTGGAAGATAGTGGCGGCCAGGTTAGGGTGGCCAACCATCCTGACCCGGGGGCAATCCAGACAGCGGCCTGGCAGGAGTGGAACATTGAGCTGGCACAATTTGCCGGCGTGAATCTGAAGATGGTCAAGAAGATGTATATCGGCTTTGGCAATCGCGTCAGTCCTACGGCCGGCGGTACGGGCAAGATATACGTCGATGACATCCGGGTCTACGCGAGCAGATGTGTTCCTTCCAAGAGCAAGCCCGCCGCGGACCTTAGCGGCAACTGCATTGTGGACTACCCCGACGTTGAGATTATGACCGACCAGTGGCTCAGCAACGGCTTTGTGATTACGCCGGTCGATCCAGGCAGCACTGGTCTGGTAGCGCACTATCAGTTCGAAGGCAACGCCAATGACATGGTCGGGGGCCAAAATGGCACCGCCAGCGGCATGGCCGGCTATACCACCGGTAAGACAGGCCAGGCCATTCTCTTCGACGGCGTGGATGATTACGTGGACCTGCCCATCGGCGCGCTTATCGCGTCGCTGACTAATTCAACATTTGCGACATGGGTGAACTTCTCGAACGCCGGCGGAGCGTGGCAGCGCATATTTGATTTCGGCAGCGGTGAGACTGCCTATATGTTCTTGACTCCGCGGCTCGGCACGACCGGCGCTATGCGCTTCGGCATTACGACCCAGGGCGGCGGAGCCCCGGAACAGCTCGCCACCGCACCCAGCACCTTAGCCAGCGGGTGGCACCACGTGGCCGTGACGATCAATGCGGACGCCGATACTATCAGGTTGTATCTGGACGGCGCGGTCGTTGCTCAGAACACCCAAGCGACACTAACCCCGAGTGACCTCGGTGTGCCCACTCAGAACTGGCTCGGTAGGTCGCAGTATGGCGCAGATGCGTACTATACCGGTGCGATCGATGATTTCCGCATCTACAATCGGGCATTGTCTGGGGCTCAGATTGCGTGGCTTGCAGGTCGCACTTCGCCGTTCTCGATACCGGCTGATTTGAATGTGGACAACGTGATTGACTTCGAGGACTTTGCTGTATTAGCAGATTCGTGGCTTGAAGAGCTGTTGTGGCCGTAATGGCAATGTTTAGCCCTGCGATCTGTTAGCGGGGCTTGCCCCCGGCAGGTCCGGGGCGCGTAAACCTAACACCATTTCGGGGCCTATGCCGATGGACATAGGCCCCGATTCTTTCATACAAACACCGCCTTCATCAGCACCTTCATTTCGTGCCGCTCGAACGGCAACGCTTGATCGTCATCGAGTCTGCGGGCCTTTGCCGTTTTCAGGTCGAGCAGAAAACGCCCACCCTTGGCCGATAAGTCCAAATGAACGCTGAAATCCTTGTCACCTTCGTTGAAAAGCAGATAGCAGTCCATTCCATCCTTGATCACGTGGCGCACTCGCAGGTCAGGTTCTGCCGGCCAAATGCGGACATCTATCGGCACCCAGCGATCAATCTTCCTGACAAGCTCGGCGTCACCTAAGTCGGTGTTCCATCGGATGAGCCGGCCCGCGTTATCCAGAATCTTAAGCGCCGATTCGGCCTTGGCCGGAGATTCACCCTCTACGATCAAGGCTCGATAGTGCATGCCGGCAATGCGGATCCCCTCTGGCGTCACTTCAGCATCCTCCCAGAGATGCCTTGCCTCCAGGTAGTTAAAGTCGCGCTGATGCTGCAGGCACACCTTCACTGCCCGCCAGGGCAGATAATCGTTCCGCCCCAGAATCGCCAGAGCACATACGTGTTTGCCGTCTGTGTTTAGCCAGCACAGCCGCCGACAAGAATCGGCGTATGGCTTGTAGTGGTCCCACCAAGGGCTATTCGGGCCGACATCGGGAGGCCGTTCGTCGATGCGAGGACCTCGCACTGAATAGTAAAAAGCGTGCGGATAGAGCATGTTGCAGCCGCGAACAATGAGCCAGTGCGTCAGCCATTTCATTTCTTCGAAAGTGAAATTGTGCCCATAGGCGCCGCAATACTCGTTGGAATTTCTGCGGCGGCTGAGGTGAAGCATCGCCGAGGACGCACATTTGGCTTGTGTGGATTGTGCCCCTTCCAGTGCGCTGGGCTTGCCCGGCTCGATATATCGCCAGACAACGTCCTGCCCTGGGACGTGAAAATACCTGAGGTGACCAATGTCGTCCGGTGCCGCCGGGTGCCCCGTTAAGGCAATTCCATGCGCCGTGCACCATTGCCAGATGGGACGGTAGAATGTCTCTTCCAGACGAGCCTGCAAGGCGCGATGGTAGTCCCGCCGGTATCGCTCCGCGTCCGGCTCATCCTTATACCACAGACACGGCAGATGCGGCGTGAAATCATAACCGAGCCAAGCACTGATGTAATCCAGAATCCCTGTGGTTCCGCCAACCGCACCCGGTTCAGGCCTCCTTGCCAGCAGCGAAGGCTCATCGGTGAAGATGGCCCGGACGGTCTTTCCAAAGTGGTCGCCGAATTCGTCATAGAAACGCTGGTACACAAGCCGGATAAAACATGCCACTGCCTCCGGATTCAGGATGTCTGCTGCCGGCGGCGAATTCTCCGGAACCTCTTTATGGTCTGGCCTGCGCGGCGGATCATCCTCCAGGAAATGCAAGCCACGGATAACTGAGTAGCCGGGCCTTGCCGCCCGGTCGATTACGGCGAGGCGATGTCCGCCGGCCTTGCGTCTCACCGTTGCCACCAAATGTTGGCCGGCGGTAAGTGCTGGCCTGCCATCATCGCCGATGCGTATGCCGGACTGCTCCGTGCCGGGCCTGGCTTGGTCCAGATCAATGCAAAATAGAGCGCGAGTCCGAAAAGCCGGGTTCTCGGCAACCACTTGGCCGCTGGCAGAACCGCTCGGATACATCCCCTCGTCGTACAGCACCACCCACATTTCTCGCCTGGCTGCCTGTTCGATGGCAAAACGCATAAAGTGAATCATGCGCTCGCTCATCCAGCCGATACTGCGCGGCAGCCCGGCGCGGGGATGAATCACAAACCCGTACACACCATGGGCCCGGAAATCTTCGAGCTGCCGGACGATCTGTTCCTCAGACAGCTCGTCGTTCCAGAACCAGAATGGCGCTTGAGAAAACTCAAGCGGCGGATTCATCCACCCCTTCAGGAACCCGGTCTTGCCTTTCGTTGCCACCGAGGCTTCTGCTGCCTTCACACCGCGCAGTAATATCGCCGGTGCGCCAACGCCCACCAAACCAAGAAAGCTGCGTCGATTCATTTTGCCAGCCACTTTCGCTCTCCTCAGTCCAGTACTCCAAAAGCAGTAGGGTGTGCACTGCACACCGCTATCGAATTGGTGGGCGATGCCCACCCTACCAGGCTGTTCGGCATCTTGCTCATGCTATTCAGGGTCCGTCAACGGTTCTGCCGAGCCGCCTGTCCATTATAATCCAAATTTTAGCCGAGGGCAGCGCTTCTTGCCGGATTGGCCGGCGCAATTTACGCCGAGCCGCCTTCAAAAAGTCTCTGAAGTGTGGGTGCGATCCTGCCGATAACAGCCTACGGTTCTGAAGCCGTAGCGTAGTTCTGCGCACACGACGGAGACTTAAAATGAGTGTACGGAACTGGTCCGAAGATATAATTATCGTTCAACTGCCCGCCGAGCCGCACACGAGCAGCGAATTGGAGACGGTGATAGACACCTGCTTCCAGCGGCCCCATTGTGACGTCATACTGGACTTTTCCAGGGTAGACCGAGTCACCTGCCTGACTCTCTGCCAGTTGACCCGACTGCACAAAACGCTGATGTGCTCGGGGCGACGTCTGGCCTTCTGCAAGGTCGCTCCTATCACCAGAGACATATTTGAGGCCATCGGCTTCGACAGAATATTCGCTGATCTGGGGCAGGGAACAATCACCCTTGAGGCATCGCCGGAATCGCAAGCGGCAGGAACAATCAACCTCAAGGACAGTGAAAACAACGGGCATATCGAACGCAGGAGCTATTTCCGTTTGAATGTAAGCGGACTGGACGTGAAGGCTCTGCTCTGGCGTCTGTCACTCCAACACGACGATAAGCCAGGTCCGGCGGAGCAGTACTGGCAAGGCCGCCTGCTGGACATCTCCGAAGCAGGGGCAAAAATTGCTATCGATGCCGCTACAAAACCGGACCTGCAGAAAGACCAATTCACCAGGCTGGTACTAACAGAAACTCCGATTGACCGGACAGTAACGCTCGATGCCAAGATAAGAGAAGTCCTGCCGGGTACAGACCAGAAAAGTCTCTGTTTTGGTCTCCAGTTTATCGCCTTGGAGGCAAATCCGGAAGGCCGGCAGGCCCTGCAGCAACTGTGCGATTCGATGGCGCAGTATTATCAGGCGCCCAAGTCCGCCCAGACCTGTTAGAACCATTGGCTGTGTGGGCACGTACCTTCCAGCGAAGATTTCTAACAGGGCCAGTCTGCCCGATGACCATTGCCAATCTCCAATCTTCAATTTACAATTGCTAATGGGTGCTCGTTGCTTTTGATAAGAAGGTCTTCGGCAATGGCCATAAGAACGAAAACATTTGTGCCTGCTATCGTGCTGATGTTGCTGCTATCGCATCATGCGGGCTTGTGCAGCCAACCACCCAAAGCTAAGGATAGTGACATCGCGAAGCTGCCCGCGAAAATCGCCCCATTTTTCAGGCCTCCGCCGGAGTTTGCCGAGGACTACGGCGACTATAGGCCGGTGCTTAAATTCGACGATGGCTCGCCTGTCAAAACACCGGCGGACTGGCAAAAACGCAGGGCAGAGATAATGCAAACCTGGCGTAGGCTCATCGGCTCTTGGCCGCCGTTGATCGACAAACCTAAACTTGAATACTTGGCCAAGGAGCAGCGAGAGGACTTCACGCAACATCAAGTTCGCGTCGAGATAGCGCCGAACCAGCAAACAGTAATGGGCTATCTGCTCGTTCCGGACGGGCGGGGGCCATTCCCTGCGGTACTGGTGGTCTACTATGACGCCGAGACCGCAGCCGGGCTGGCCCGCCAGGCGGACGGCGGCCAGGGCAAAGAACTGAGAGATTTCGCCCTGCAATTGGCCAGGCGTGGGTTCGTCACCCTTTCAATCGGAACGCCTGACTTTTGCAGCCTGCGACCTCCCTATAAGCCCCTGTACGAGTTCACCAAAGGCGAAACTCAACTACAGCCTCTCTCCGCGTTGGCATACGTGGCCGCCAATTGCTATAACTGCCTGGCAAACAGGCCTGAAGTTGACCCTGCTCGCATCGGGATCGTGGGCCATTCCTACGGCGGCAAATGGGCGATGTTCGCATCTGGTCTATATGAAAAGTTTGCCTGTGCCGTCTGGTCAGACCCGGGCATCGTCTTTGATGAGACCCGGCCAAACGTGAACTACTGGGAGCCGTGGTATCTCGGATATGAGCCCGACAAACAGCGGCAAAGAGGCGTTCCCAACGAGAGTAATCCGCGAACAGGCCCATACAAGAGTCTGCTTGAGCAGGGACATGATCTGCACGAATTGCACGCCCTAATGGCCCCCAGGCCCTTTTTGGTCTCTGGCGGCTCGGAAGATCCGCCGCAGCGGTGGAAAGCCCTCAATCACACAATCGCCGTCAATAAACTGTTGGGCTATTCCGACAGGGTTGCAATGACCAATCGCAGAGGGCACACGCCGACCCCGGAATCGAACGAGCAGATTTACCTATTCTTCGAGCACTTCCTGAAACACACCAGTTTTGCAACCACAGCCACGACCATAGAGGGGCGGCATATCGCACGGGCAAATGTACCGGTTGATAATCCCGTGAGCCGGTACAATCTTTCCTGGACCGGCGACATAAAATGGTCGAACGTCGTCAGCATAGAGGATTTCGCCGGCAATTCGCCGCAGGCCAAGCTTCAGGCCGCACAGAATGCTGTAGCCGCTCAGGGAGGCGGCGTAGTATATTTCCCGCCGGGCCTGTATCGCTTTACGGACAATATCACACTGAAAAGTGGCGTTGTCATTCGCGGCCACAGTCCCCAGGACGTCACTGATGCTCGGCACAAGGATTATCAATTGCTCAGCCGATTTGAGTTTCCAAGATATGTCCCCAGCTTCGAAGGCCATGGCACGCCTAAAGATTCGGCCTTCAAAGGCATTCATCTGGCCGACCACGCCGGGGCATCTAATTGCGGCGTGGTCAATATCTGTATCAACCACGGGCATATCTATTTCGGACAGGGTGAGAATTATCAGGCGGGCAGAAACCGCCTGGTATACGGCTGTATTCTGCGCAATGCCGCCCTGATCGACGCAAATGTCCCTGATGCATCCATCGGGCAGCATCCCTGGCAGCGCTTCACCAAATGGCATCAGGCAGCCATACAAATATACTCCGCAGAAAACGCTCTTGTGGCAAACAACCGCCTGCCCAAATCGGACGGCAACTTCCTGCAGAAAGGCTACGTGCTCCAGGGCAGAGGCAAAGA
>CAZPJZ010000116.1:0-6655 GCA_964586995.1 uncultured Pirellulales bacterium
ACTTCGGGATGGAAACACACGTGCCCTAATAAAGCTTCTGGGTCATAGACATCTATCGGCTGCGGGGCGACGTTCAAGTCGCCTACCCAAAGAACCGGATCGGTCGGCTTGAAATTGTCCTGGAAGAATGCCAGCAGCCGGTCAAACCATTTCAGCTTATACTGAAATTTGTCGGAGTCGGGCATGTATCCCTGCGGCACGTATGTATTGACGATCCAAATGCCATCGATTTGCGCCTTGATCAATCGCGGCTCGTCTTTCGGCTCGTCGGGCAAGCCGAATGCCGCCGCTGTGATTTTGCTCTTGCTAAAAACGGCCACACCGTTATAGCTTTTTTGGCCCCTGAAAATGTAGTTGTACTCTGTCCGGTCGAACGCCTGCGTGGGGAAGTCATTGTCCTGAACCTTGGTCTCCTGCACGCACAGAACGTCCGGTTGATGCTCGGTGAGCCACGCAAGCACGATCGGCAAACGCGCGCGCAAGGAATTCACGTTAAAGCTGGCCACTTTCATTTCGCTCGCCCTGCGTATTTGTAGCATTGCGGTCGGCGGACGCAATGGCCAGCGCTGTGGGCTTTTTAATGTTCTGCTCCGCGATGGATATTTGCGGGTGTGCAGCGGTTTTGACTTGCTCAATCTTGTCTATGATGGTGTAGGTTTCGACGATCGCCAACAGGGCCAACAAGAAGCTAAGCGTGCTCTCGGCGCCCTGATTGACGTTAACGCCGCCCGCCATCAGGGCGTCACAGCAGCCTTTGGTTCTGAAGTCGTACAGCGGCGTGCGCAAATCATTCTGGCCCAGGAACCAGTCGAACGCTTTTCGTTGAAGCGTCAGGAAATTCTTATTTTGGGTCGCATCGTACGCCGCTCGCAGCATCATGACCGTGCCGGCCGCTTCGATGGGCTGCTGGTCAAACGTGGCTCGTGCGCCTCGGCGTTCATACCATCCGTTGCTGCCGATGAAGCTAAAGTGGTTGCCGTTGAAAGTGTTCTCCAGGAGAAACGCGCACGTCCGCTCAGCGACTTCCAGGTACTTGCTATTCTCCAGCGCTAACCCGGCTACGAACAGCGCATGCGGGAAAAGGGCGTTGTCGTAAGTCAACGCGTCCTCGAACCATTCCCAGTCCGGACAATTGTTTTCCTCATATTGAGCCAACAGACCATCGGCGGCAAGCTCCAACTGACGTTTGATGTCACTGGCTCCGGGAAACTGCTTGAGATAATCACACATGCCGAGTATCGAGTAGGCCATTCCTCTGGGATACTGCCTTTGGACGTGCTGCACGGACCGGTCGAAGCAGTCTTTGATGACCGATAGGTACTCCGGGCAAGGCAGATTGGCCATGACGGTGCCGAACGCCCACAGCACTCTGCCGAGCGCATCGCTGGCCGGCTCATTTTTGACCCAGGTCCGGTCATAATTCAGGAAGTTCCGAATCGAGCCGTTGCTGTTCTGTGCGTGTAGAAGGAAGGATAAATAAGTATTCAAAAGCTGCAGAGCCTGCGGCTCGGAGTATTGGGCGTAATATTTTGTCATGGCAATGACCGCCCGGGCGTTATCATCGGTGCAGTACCCGAGGTCACGGCAGGGGATGGTGAACTTGGCATGCTGAAATAGGCCGGTGTGGTCCGTCAGTCTTTCCAGATGAGCCAACGACGGCTCTGGCACTTCAATGTTGGATATGGTTTCGGCGGCCGAGAGCGTCGCCTTGGCGGAAATGTGGACGGGCGGCCGCTTGGCACTAAATAATTTCCAGTAGGCCTGGCCGATCTTGGGCCAGGTTCTGCTTCGGCCATAATCGTAAGCTTTTCCGCGCAGCGAGTAGAATAGTGAATCGTCCTGCAGTATTTCCACGATCTTTTCGGCCAGTTTGCGGGGTTCTCCGAAGGGCACTAATACGCCGCGTCCTTCCGCCAGCAGTTCCATGGCGGCCCAGTACGGCGTCGAGACGACGGCCTTGCCGGTCCCGACCGCAAAGGACAAGGTTCCGCTGGTCAATTGCTCTCTTTTTAGATACGGTGTAACGTAAATGTCGGCGGCGCACAAAAAGTTATGCAGCTCTTTATCGTCTACGAACCGATTGTGAAAGATGACGTGTTCCTGCAAATGCAGGTCTTTGACCATTCGCTGCAGGCCGAATCGATACGACTCACCCTCATGCTTCAGCACGGACGGATGGGTCATTCCTAAAACGATGTACAGAACCGAAGGCTCGGCCTGGATTATCATCGGCATGGCTTGCAGCATGACCTCGATGCCTTTGTTCTGATTCAGCAGGCCAAACGTCAGGATGGTTCGACGCCCCTCCATGCCGAATTTGTGCTTGTAATAGTTGCTGTCCACGAACGGCAGGTCCGGTATCCCGTGGGGAATCAGCTCTATCTTCTGCTCGGCTATACCGTAAATCTTGCACAACATGCTTACGCCCCGTTCGTTCATCGTAATTATTTTGCCCGAGGCGTCGCAGACGTCGACCAATGACTCACGGTAAGCCTCGTTCGGGTCATCCAGAATGGTATGCAGCGTCGTTATGATGGGGGCCTTCAGTCTGTTGAGCAGCAAGCTCAGGTAGGCGCCTGCGTCGCCGCCGAAGAGTCCGAATTCATGCTGGACGCAGACCAAATCAACGTGGCTGAAATTGATGTAATCGGCCGCGCAAATGTAGTCGCTTTTAACGTTTTCGCGCAGCTCAAACTTGACCGGGTCGCTGTATCTTAGGCTGCGGTCTGAGCGCATGACCACTACCAGCGGCTCGAAGTTGCCTTTGGCGGCCGCAGCAGTGCTCTTGATCAGGTCAGACGTGAACGTCGCAATTCCACACTTGCGGGGCGGAAAAGAAGAAATAAATGCCACCCTTTTCGTGGAACTCTTGACCATCTGTAAATCCTGTTTCGAACAACTCCCAATCGGATACGGCCATTATAGGGATATTAAAACATACTGTCAAGTTTGCGTATTTTTCGTGCGGCCTGCTAAGGCCGAGCGTCCCAAAGAGCCGAACTTGGTCGGCACTGATCGCCCTCCGCGGGTGCAGATTGTCGTAAGTGCTTATGGCAATTGACTTAACGCGATTCGGGGTCTGGGACAGTGTGCCAGAGCACGCTGCCTCGGTAGCGGAATGGATTTTGGCGCTGATTGTGGGGGTCTGCCACCCTGTAATCCAGAAGAAATTTGCAAATCGCCGCACAGTTTTGGGTTTTTTTCTTGCACCTGCGGCTGGCAGAAGCGTACACTACTAATATAATAGGAATAATAGGAGATTGCCATGAAGCTGTCCACCAGAACCAGATATGGGGTGCGAGCCGCATTAGAGCTTGCTGAGAATGTCGGCCATAGGCCCCTGCAGCTCAAAGTCATAGCCGAGCATCAAGATATATCCGTCAAGTACCTGGAGCAGCTAATGAACATACTGCGATCGGCAGGATTTGTCCGCAGTGTCAGAGGGTCGAAGGGAGGGTATGTCTTGGCCAAGCCGCCGGCACAGATCAGGCTGAGCGATGTTTTCAATTCTCTGGAGGGGCCTGTTATCACCACCGAGTGCGTCCAGGATGAGAACTACTGCGGCCGCGCTGCGGATTGTGTTGTCAAGCAGGTCTGGGCACAGGTACAGCAGGCGGTCAAGAACGTCCTGGAATCCATAACGCTTCAGGATTTAGTTGACAGAGCCAGAAACAAGAGAACCGTGGATTATAGTATATAGGCAATTCGAAGGAGCAAGCATGAGCGCTATATTTGAAGATGTCACTGCGGCGGTCGGCTACACACCGCTGGTGCGAATCAACAAGCTCGGCTCAAATAAGGCCACTGTTCTGGTCAAGCTCGAATCCAAAAATCCCTGTGGGAGCGTGAAAGATCGGATTGGCCTGTCGATGATCAGGGCCGCAGAGAAACAGGGGCTAATAACCAAAGACACGGTTGTGATCGAGCCGACCAGCGGCAACACGGGCATAGCTTTGGCTTTTATCTGCGCCGCAAGGGGACATCGTTTGATCTTGACCATGCCCGAGTCGATGAGCATCGAGCGAAGGAAGATTTTACGGTTGTTCGGCGCCGAGCTTGTGCTGACGCCCGCCGAGCGGGGCATGGCTGGTGCGGTGGAAAAGGCCGAACATCTCGTGGCGGAGAACCCCAATTCCTTTATGCCCCAGCAATTCAAAAATCCTGCCAATCCGCAAATCCACCGAGAGACCACGGCAAAGGAGATTTGGATGGACACGGACGGGAATGTTGACGTTCTGGTTGCGGGAGTCGGCACGGGCGGCACGCTTACCGGCTGCGGCGAGGTCTTGAAGCAAAAGAACAAGAACTTGAAGGTCGTGGCGGTCGAGCCAAAGGACTCGCCCGTGCTGTCCGGCGGTAAGCCGGGCCCACATAAGATACAGGGCATCGGGGCCGGATTCGTGCCGGACGTTCTGAACGCGGACATCATCGATGAGATTATCCAGGTCGCCAACGAGGACGCCATTGAAACCGCCCGGCAGTTGGCATTGAAGGAAGGTATTCTTTCGGGTATAAGTGGGGGGGCCAACGTGTGGGCCGCGATGCAACTTTCGCACCGGCAGGAAAACCAGGGTAAAGTCATCGTGACCTTTATCTGTGACACCGGTGAGCGATACGTCTCGACCGAGATGTATGAAGGTGCGTAGACGTCAAGGAAATCCTGAATTTCTGGTTTAGGATGAGGCCGTGACCATGAAACGGAACAGGCTGACAAACAAGAAGGTCGAAAGTCTGGTCAGGCGGATAACTCAGACCTATTACGGTGATTCCGGCATCAATTTCATCGATGCCTCCAATCTGCCGATGCGGGACGAGATTCTCGCTATTCTGGATTTGCTCTTTGAGCTGCTTTTTCCCGGCTATACCGGCACAAGGACCGTCACCAGGTCGAATATCAGATTTATCGTCGGCGATATTCTCTGCCAGGTGTATGCGGAGCTTTGCGAGCAAACCGAACGAGCGTACAGGTATCAGTGCCGGATCAAGGAGTGTGAGGGTTGCGACTGCCGGATGATGGCTGAAAATGTCACCCACGACCTGCTTGCCCAACTGCCCTGTATCCGGCAGCTTCTCAAGGGTGACGTTACCGCCGCCTTTGACGGCGACCCAGCCGCCAAGTCGTACGAGGAGATCGTGATCAGCTATCCCTGTATCATCGCAATTGCCACGTACCGCATTGCCCACGAGTTGTACCTGAAGCAGGTGCCTTTGATACCGCGCATCATGACCGAGTGCGCGCACGCCAGGACCGGCATTGACATTCATCCCGGGGCAACCATCGGCAGGAATTTCTTCATCGACCACGGCACTGGCGTGGTCATCGGCGAAACCAGCATCATCGGCGACCGTGTGAAAATCTATCAGGGCGCCACGCTGGGAGCGCTGAGCTTTCCCAAGGACGAACGCGGCCGGATCATAAAGGGCGGCAAAAGACATCCCACCATAGAAGACGACGTTACCATCTATGCCGAGGCCACCATCCTGGGCGACGTGACCATCGGTAAAGGCGCCGTTATCGGCGGCAATGTCTGGATAAAAGAGTCGGTGCCGCCCGGTGTCACCGTGACGACGGCCAACCCGGATTTAGTCTATATCAAACATAAGAAAGACAGAGGCCGAGAATGAACCAGGTGGGTAGCTTGAACGAGCAGTTACTGCGAAAAATAACGGAACTTAAAAGCAGGCGCAAGGCGGTCATGCTGGCGCACAATTATCAGCCGGGCGAAATCCAGGACCTGGCCGATTTTACCGGCGATTCCTTGGGCCTGAGCATCAGGGCCGCCGAGACGGACGCCGAGGTGATCGTATTCTGCGGCGTGCGATTCATGGCCGAGACGGCTGCCATCCTCTCGCCGGAAAAAACCGTGTTGCTGCCGGACAAGTTCGCCGGCTGTCCGCTGGCCGATATGATAACCGCCCAGCAACTGCGCCAGCTAAAACAGAAACATCCTGGTGCGCTGGTGGTGTGTTATGTAAACAGCTCCGCCGAGGTCAAAGCCGCCAGTGATTATTGCTGCACTAGCGCCAACGCGGTGGAAGTCGTTAATTCTCTGCCCCGCGAGAAAAGGATTATTTTTGTGCCGGACCAGCATCTGGGCCGGTTCGTCGCTGAAAGAACGGGCAGAGACCTGATTCTCTGGCCCGGTTACTGCACCACGCACGTGGTCATCAGCGAAGATGATATAAATAGCGCCAAGGCAAGGTATCCGGATGCGGTGGTAATGGCGCACCCGGAGTGCACCGAGCCGGTCAAAGCGCTTGCCGATGAGGTGCTCAGCACCGGCCAGATGCTCAAGTTTGCGGCAAAAAGTGCAGCGAAAAAGTTCATCGTGGCAACTGAGATAGGAATAATTCATGCTCTGAAGAAGCAGAACCCTCAAGCTGAATTTTTGGCCGCCAGTGATAGGGCAGTCTGTCCCAATATGAAAAAGATTACGTTGGATAAGATCATCGCTTCGCTGGAGGATATGCAATACAAAGTCACGGTGCCGGAAGACATAAGAAGAAGAGCAAAGACATCACTCGACAGGATGGTGGAAATTCTGCCGGCAAGATAGCGCTGTTATGGCGAGGTCTGCCCTGTTCTCCCAAGGGCGGGCCGTGCTAATCTCATCCGTTTAGTTTTGTAAGGAGACCATAGTATGGCTTTCGCAAG
>CAZPJZ010000117.1:0-6605 GCA_964586995.1 uncultured Pirellulales bacterium
CTCGGGGACCTGGCCCGGCATCCGGGCGGCGGCCGTGCCCGACTCTGGATAGAACTGAAAACATCCAAGAGCGTCAAACTCAGCCCACCTGACGAAGTCCAGAAGTTCGCCGAACCGCCGGTCGGTCTCTCCGGGGAACCCGACCATCAGTGTCGTGCGAAGCACCACGTCGGGCACGGCGCGGCGCAGCCTTTCGATCAATCGCCGCAGGCAGGCTTTTGTGTCGGGCCTGCGCATGGCTTTTAGTATTTTGTCGTTGACGTGCTGAATCGGGATATCCAGATAGTGTACGACTTTCTCGCTCGATACAATGGCGTCTATTAGTCGGTCGTCAATCCCTGCCGGCCAGAGGTACATCAGCCTGATCCAGGTAATGCCGGGGATTTTCTCGAGTCCAGTTATGAGTTTAGCCAGCCCGTCTTTCATTCTGAAATCCCGCCCGTAGAAGGTCGTGTCCTGCGCGATTACGTTTAGCTCAGCCACGCCCGCACGGGCCAGCTCGTTAGCTTCAGCCAAAATGTGATGTCTTGGCTTGCTTGTGAATTTGCCTCTGATTGCCGGTATCGTACAGAAGGAGCAGCGATGATTGCACCCCTCGCTGATTCGCAGATATGCCCAATGACGTCCTGTAATAAGGAGCCTGCCACTATCGTTACTAAAGTTTTTGGGCCAGTGCCCCAGATAAGCGAGGCGCTGCTCGCAGCAGAGAGTTCTCTTGATTATCAGGGAGATATCATCCCGGTGGCCGAGGCCCACGACAGCGTCGATGCCGGGCACTTGGTCAAAAAGTTGTCGGCCGAGTCTTTGTGATAGGCACCCGGCGACAATCACTTTTTTAACCGTGCCGCGAGCTTTACAGTCGACCGCGTGACATATTGCTTGCAGTGCCTCGGCCTTGGCCGGTTCGATAAAACCACACGTGTTAATCACAACAACATCAGCATTTTCCGGCTCGGCAGTTATCAACAGGCCGGATTGTACGATTTCCGCTAACATTTTTTCGCTGTCCACGATATTCTTGGGACAGCCCAACGCAACAAAGCCGACTGTGATGTTTTTTCCCCTTTTTTTTGCCATGAGCCGATAAAATAGCAAGAAAATGCAATTCTGTCCAAGGTTGTCACCACACTAAAATTTCATGGTAGATTTTTCCTAATTTATTGAAATGTGCTTGACGATATGTAAGAACGTGAAATATAATAACTTTTGAGCCGTCTACAACTTATAATGAAGTTGAATACAGAACCATGGCATCCCGGGAATGTGGGTCTGTATTCGAGTTGGGAATGAGCCTATGAACTATGACGGCCGCAGAACCAGCTGCACCCCGGTTCTTATGGCGGTCGCAGCCGGTGTTGTTGCGCTGTGGGCAGGAGGATGGGCTGAGTTTCTTTCCGAAAAACCGCCCGGAGTTGAGGCCCAACGGATCGTTGATCAGCTCAGTGGTGTTCGTCCGGTCACGGAGCCGAACATCACTGTGCCCGGCGTCTACAAAGAACCACCCAGAATTGTAGAACAACTGGTCGGCGGCAAGCCCGAGTTCAAGCTATTTTACTTCTGCAATTATCACACTTCCGACGCCCTAAGACAGGTGGTTCACGAGCAGTTCGCCACGATGATCTTCGACGAGAAGGGCAAGTCAAGCCGGCAGGCAGACTACACTGTCAGCGCCATGCCCGCTACGAACCAGTTGATTGTGAGGTGTCCTAACAGAGAAGACGTCGAGGCGGTGCTGGAGCTTCTGCAGCACGTAGACGTCCCACCGACCCAGGTCAAAATAGACTGCGTCATCTCTGAGGTTTACGCGGATAAGACGCTGGACTGGCAAACCAGCACCTTGATTCAAGAGTTGTTTGGTGAATCTATTTGGGCCGGACCCGCAGGGCAGCCTTTCGGGATGGACGTCAGCCAACTGTTACAGGAAGTATACGCATCGGGCATCCAGCCTGCATTTCCGGGCGCTTCGCTTAGGGAGATCGCTCGCTCTAAGATGGGGCTGCAGATGGGCTACGCCGGCGAGAAATTCTTGACTTTAGTAGATATACTGGAGTCACAGGGTTATTTGAAGATATTGATGAACCCTACGCTTGAGGTTGTCAATGGTAAAACGGCAAAGATCTCCTCGATCCAGAAGGTGCCGCTGCAAAGAATTACCGTTGAGCGGCCAGATTGGCATTATTTATCAACGCAAACTCAATACGAAGACGTGGTTGACTCTCTTGAGATCACTCCGCATGTTTTCGCCGACAATTACATCGGCCTGGAAACGAACATCCTTCTGGGGTCAAAATTGACGCCCGAAGGTGTCAAGCAGTTGCCGATCATAACCAAGAAACAAATCGACAACAAAGAGAACCGCATAAGACGGGGCGAAAGCCTGGTGATCGGCGGCATAAGAAAGAGCGAAAAACGCGACGTTGTTCGTGGTGTCCCATTTCTGAAGGATATACCGATACTTGGCATCTTGTTCTCCGGCAGAGATTTCGAAGAGCGAGTCGTGGAGACCATATTCATACTCACTCCGACGATCTCGACGGGTGGCAGGCCAAATGAAGAAGTGATCGAAGAGGTTCGAAGAAAGCACGACCCATCGTCCGAATCCAGGACGTTGTCCGAAGGGATTACGGACCCGTTCGGCTTCAAAGCTCGTGAAAGAGAGCAACAGCGCAAAACGGATGAGGCAGAACAGGCACGGCTCCGGGCCCAAGCCGAGACAGCGGAGGCTCGACACGTGGCCAGAGAAGCACACGTTCTGGCCGAACGCGCAGAGACGCAGGTGCAATTGGCAACCGCTGATGCTTCCAGAGTAAAGGCTGATGCTGAAGATCTCGTGGTTGAAGCCAAGGCGTCCCAGGAGAAAGCCGCCGCCGCTGCCAAGCAGGCCCAGGACCAGCTCGAGACAGTAAAAGCCGCGCTGGAAAAGGCCAAGACAGATGCACAGGCGGCGCAGGCTGAGATAGAAAGGTTAAAAGCGCAGGTCAAAGAGGCCGAAGCCAAGGCTGCCGCTGCGGAGAAACAGACCCAGACCGAAATACCAAAGGTGACAACTGAAGGCGAGACGGAGAATTCTGAGAAGCCCAAGCAGGAAAGTCAGCAGAGCCGGGCTGGTGCCGCAGATTCCCAAAACACTGCGGGAAAAGCAGCCACCGGAAAAAACAGGGCCGACCCAATCAGGCCAAAGCAAGGAGAACAGACAGCCAACGCCGGAGCGGCTGAGAGGGCTTGATCACGTACGACGTTTCTCGTGACCCCGATGTTTGATTCACGATTCACCGGATGCAGGTGACTAGCGGCAGTGAAGGGAGAAAGTATATATGGAGAATCTCGATAGCGGCAGATTTGCGGGTGATGATGACGATAAGCCGATCCCACTGGATGATGAGGGTCCCGGCGGGGCGAGCGTTTCCCATTCGCCGTTGAACCTGGGCGGCGGTGGGCGGGCTGGAATGACCGGGCCCGCGCCGAGAGCAGAGGGCGGAAAGGTGGTCTCGGCTGACCGAATAACGGGCATAAAAACCTTCTTTACGAAACTGCATCCCGGCGCGATGGAGTTTCTGGATGAGCAAATCAATAAGTGGCTCAAGGACAACCCCGGGATTCAAATAAAGCGAACCGATACGACGACCGGTGAGGTTCAGGCGAAAAAGACCGAACCTAATATTATCATTACCGTGTGGTATTAGCCTGTCTGTCAGCTTCGGCAGACGGGCGAGAGCCAATGCACGCAGGTGTCCTACCGCTTGGCGCCTCAGCCGTAAGGTTCAACTGGCGGAGACCACGCACCTCGGAGGCGGCGCTATCGTAGACGTTGAAATGGTCTGCGCTCGGCCCCAAGACCCCGTTTTTCCAAGCCGCAGTGGCGGTTTCGTTCCGGCAAGGTACTGACAGGGGAACATCCGGGCGGGCCAAGGACCGGTTGGGGGCGGGCCCCGTCCACTATGACCTTGACAAGTCTGCAAACAGCAGGTCCGGTCTTTGTCGGCCAGACTGACTTGGCCCATCTGACGCGGAAAAGACAGCAGGGTTTATTGCTCTCGGTAGACAGCCTTGGCTTTGTCTGACGCGGAGCACCGCATTCGGGCCACGGCACAAACGGGTAACGCAACTGAAGGTCTTGTATTGGGCAAAAATTCTTGGTACAAAAGTTCTTGACAGGCCGGTATAATTGCGTTAATTGTAAGTGTTTTGACGGCCTGTGTGGTACCGGTATACAAAGTCTGGCTTATTTGGAGGTTTTAGTGACTAAGGAACTGACGCGTCAGCTAATTAATGCCGGGGTGCATTTTGGGCATGGTGTGAGCCGATGGAATCCCAAAATGGCCCCGTTTATTTTCGCCAAACGCGGCAATATCCATATTATCGACGTCAGGAAGTCCCTCAAGGGCCTGCTGATCGCCAAAAGACTTCTTGCTCAGGTCGTTTCCTCCGGCAACGACGTTGTCTTTGTGGGCACAAAACGTCAGGCTCAAAAGGTAGTGGAGGCTGTTGCCAAGAAGTGTGGTATGCACTACGTCTCGCAGCGCTGGCTCGGCGGGACGCTTACCAACTTCAGAACGATACGGTCTCGACTGCAGAGACTGGAGCAGTTGGAAGCGATGGAGCAGGACGGAACGCTGGAAAGTGAGAGCAAGAAACAGGCTTCCAGGCTCAAACGTGAGATGCGAAAGATAAGAGGCAACCTGGAGGGCATTCGCAAGATGACGCGTCTGCCCGGCGCCGTGGTGGTTGTCGATGCAAGGAAGGAGTATCTGGCGTTGCGCGAGGCACGAAAGCTGGAGATTCCAACGGTGGGGATACTGGATACCGATTCGGACCCGGATACGGTCGATGTGGCGATTCCGGCCAATGACGACTCGATGCGTGCGATTGAATTGCTGCTGAAGGAGCTGGCCGATGCGGTAGCGATTGGCAAGACCATGGTTTCCGTTCGTGCCCAGCCGGCTGGCCGGCCGCGGCGGACTCACCCAAGACGACCGGCCTTGGCTCGCGCCGGAAGGGCCGAATCCCAGACCGTTCCCGCCGTCGGACAGGATGCGAGCGAAAACGTACAGATGGCTTCACAGCAAGGCGACGCCGAGCAGCAAGAGCCTGACCTGTAAGCAAAATGAACAGCCGGCAGTCCCATCGCCCGCAGGGCAATGTGAGCCGCGACCTACAAGTCACAAGACACGTTCGACCACGACTCTGAGCCGAACGAAGTAGAGCAAAGACTCTCGATAATGCAAAAGCAGGTACGAAAATAGGGGTTCATGGAATGGCGGAAATTTCGGCTTCTATGGTGGCCAAACTGCGGAAGATGACCGGTCAGGGAATGATGAACTGCAAGAAGGCGCTGCAAGAATCTGACGGTGACGTCGACAAGGCGATAGAAATTCTCAGGAAAAAGGGCCTGGCCACCTTAGCTAAGCGCGCCGAAAGAGAGACCTCGGAAGGTCTGGTGGTCTCCAAGATGAGTCAGGACGGCAAGACTGCTGTCCTGGCCACGCTTTGCTGCGAGACCGATTTTGTAGCCAGGAGTGAGGATTTTGTTGCAGCGGCAGAGGCTCTGGCCGAGTGTGCTCTGGCGTGCTCAGCCGACCAGGGTACCGACAATGTCCTTCAAACCGCACTAAAGGGAAGAAAGTTCGGTGATATTTTGACCGAAACAGTCAGTAAAACGGGGGAGAAGACCCAGGTAGGCGACTACGCAAAATATACTCTGGATGGTCCCGGCCTAATAGGTACGTACGTTCACTTCAACGGTAAGGTTGGGTCAATGGTCCAGATTGAAACCGGTGATGAAAAAGCGGCCGCTGCGGACGTGCTAAAGAGAGCAGCTTCGGATATGGCAATGCATATTACCGCAGCTAAGCCGCTGGCTCTTGATAAGGATGGTATCGATGCCGAGACTATTGAGCGAGAGAGGGCGATTTTCGCCGCGCAGGTCACGAACAAGCCCGCCGAAATTATAGATAAAATTGTCGATGGTAAGATGAAGAAATTCTACGCCGAGAATTGTCTTCTGGAGCAGCGGTTTGTCAAGGACGACAGTAAGTCGGTGGCTCAGGTATTGGACGAGGCCGCCAAACAGGCCGGCGGCAAGGCGAGAATAGCCAGATTCGTCCGATTCGAGGTCGGGTAGGCCGTTATTTCGTTGGCCGCAAGTCGTGTCTTGACTCTGCTACGAAATCAATGACCAAGTGCAAATATAGTCGGGTATTGCTCAAGCTTTCGGGCGAGAGTTTTGCCAAACCCGGGCAATTTGGGATTGACGGCGCTGCCCTCGAGTCGATTGCCGAGCGGATAACAGAGATTTGTAAACTTGGGCCGCAGGTCGCGATCGTGGTGGGGGCCGGCAATTTTCTGCGGGGCGAGAGTTTCTCAAAGACCACCCACATACCGAGAAACACCGCCGATTACATGGGAATGCTGGCCACCATTATTAACGCCTGTGCCCTGCAGGAGACGCTGGAGAAGCTCGGCCAGTCGACCAGAGTCCTCAGCGCGATTGAGGTGGCGGCGATGTGTGAGCCGTTTATTCGCCGAAAGGCCCTCTGGCACCTGGAGCATGACAGAGTGGCCATATTGGCCGGCGGAACCGGAAATCCCTTCTTTACTACCGATAC
>CAZPJZ010000118.1:0-5407 GCA_964586995.1 uncultured Pirellulales bacterium
ACTCCGAGGCGGGCATCGGGGCTTTGATTCCCTGGGCGGATAAGCTATGGGCGATCGGATACGTCTCGCACATCAGAGGCCAGGGCCTCGGGCTTTACCAGATTAGCGAAGATATGACAATGCGGCGGCATCCTGCCTCGATGACCGGGACATTTGCCAACCGGATGGCGCATTGGGAGTCGGGGCAAGCGTTTATTGGGCCACATGCCATTGACGCCGACGGCAACGTGCGCAACATCGAGGCGCTGGCGAACTATCGACTAACCGCCACCGTCCGCCATTTGACCGACCCGGAAAACAAAGTCTATTTCCTGGGCATGGAAGGGCACTTCTGGGAGGTGGATGTGCACAGCCTCCAGGCAAAGCTGCTGTTCAATCTGGTCAACGAGCTTGAGATCAAAAATGCCAAGGCACATTTCAAAAGCGCTTACACTGCTCAGGGCCGCGTGGTGGTCGCGAATAATACTTATGATGAAAAGGAATTTCTGAGCCAAAGGGATGCCGGTCGGTTGGCTGAGTGGGACGGAAAGAACTGGACAATCATCGAGCGTAATCCCTTCGTTGAGGTGCACGGCAGCGGCTCGGGCGACTCCTACGGCGGGCATACAATTTATGCTACCGGCTGGACAAAGTCCTGCGCCGTACTCCGCGTCCTGGCCAAGGGTAAATGGCTGCGCTATTTGCTTCCCAAGGCCAGCCACTGCTGGGACCACGCCTGGAACACGGAATGGATGCGAATCCGTCACGCCCAGACCGAACGACTGCTCATGGATATTCATGGGATGTTTTATGATCTGCCGCCCTTTGCGTACGGGGGCAAGATCTGGGGGATTCGTCCCATCTGCAGTCATCTGCGGATTGTGCCGGATTTCTGCTACTGGCGAGGCCTTTTCGTGATGGCGGGTGACCAGATAGACCACGACCAGGGCCAGCCCCAATCGGGCTTGTGGTTCGGCAATATCGACGACCTATGGCGGATGGGTAAACCGGCCGGTTGGGGCGGGCCGTGGTGGCAAACGCCGGTCGAGGCGGGGCAGATTTGCGATCCATTTCTCATGACCGGCTTCGATAAGAAGGTGGTGCACTTGGCCAACGACAGCAGCGATAAGGTCAATTTCACACTTGAGGTCGATTTTCTTGGCAACGGAACGTGGAAGTTCTACGACAAATTCACGGTGTTTGGCAAAGGGTACCTGCACCACGAATTCCCGGATGGATTTAGCGCCCACTGGGTAAGGGTAAGTGTGGACAAGGATTGCACCGCAACGGTATACTTCATGTACAATTAGTATTCAGCCCCACTATGTAAGGAGTATGCAGTATGCGAAAGATAGAGCAAAAACTGAGGAGCATCCGTTGTGGCGTAGCCATCCTATTCGTGGCTGTGGTCATGGTACCTCTGGCGCCGGCCCGGGCCCAGGACCTGGCGGAATTCGAGGGCCGAATGACAAAATTCACGCTGGATAACGGGCTGAAATTTCTGGTTCTGGAGCGGCATGAGGCGCCGGTGGTTTCATTCCACACCTACGCCGACGTCGGCTCAGTGGACGAGGTCAAGGGTATTACCGGCCTGGCTCATCTTTTCGAGCACATGGCCTTCAAAGGAACCAAAACCATCGGCACGAAGAACTATCAGGCCGAGGCCAAAGCCATGGCGCGGATGGATGAATTGTTTGACGCCATCAAGAAAGAAAAGAGAAAAGGCGACCAGGCCGACCAGGAAAAGCTCAAGCTGCTCCAGGAGCAATTCGAGCAGGCGCAGCAGGAAGCTCAAAAATACATCGTTCACGATGAATATGAGGAGGCACTCACGCGCCAAGGCGCGGCGGGGTTCAACGCCTACACGAGTCAGGATGCTACGCAATATATTGTTAGTCTGCCCTCCAATAAAGTCGAGCTGTGGATGGCGCTGGAATCCGACCGGTTCGCTAACCCGGTGCTGCGCGAATTCTACAAAGAACGGGACGTGGTGATGGAAGAAAGGCGCATGATGGAGAATTCGCCATACGGGCGTTTGGGGGAGGAATTCCAGGCCATTGCGTACCTGGCGCATCCGTACGGTGAATCAGTCATCGGCCACATGAGCGATGTGCAGACTATTACTCGTGCCGAGGCCGAGGCCTTCTTCAAGAAATACTATTGTCTCAGCAATCTGACTATTGCGATAGTTGGCGATGTGAACCCGCAGCAGATAAAGACACTGGCGGAAAAATACTTCGCCCGCATCCCCAGCGGACTCAAGCCCGAGCCCGTCGAGACGGTCGAGCCGCCGCAGCGAGGTGAGCGCCGTGTCACCGTGGAAGACCCCGCGCAGCCGCAGCTTAGAATCGGTTATCATCAGCCGAACGTGAACCATCCCGACAGCGCTGTGTTTGAGGCGATTGCCGAGATCACGGGCGCGGGGCGGACGTCGCGGCTGTACAAGAGCCTGGTGAAAGAGAAGAAGATTGCCGTCTCTGTCAGCGCGTGGCGAAGCTGGAATAAGTATCCGGGTTTGTTTGTCTTTTCAGCGGTTCCGGCCAAGGGCCACGCGAGTCAGGAGTGTGAACAGGCCATCTACGCTGAAATCGAGAAGCTGAAAACCGAGCCGGTGGCACCGGAAGAATTGCAGAAAGCAAAAACGCGCGCCCGGGCCAGTCTTATCCGGCAGTTGGATTCCAACTCGGGCCTGGCGGCCGAGCTGACCTTCTACGAGGTCATCACCGGCGACTGGCGCAACCTTTTCAGACAACTGGACAAGATCGAAAAGGTCACCGCTGACGACATTCAACGGGTCGCCAAGGAGTATTTCACAAGTAAGAATCGTAGTGTGGGTGTTATCGAGACAGTGCCAACAGAAAAATAGTCTTTAGGAGTTCAACGATGAGAAGTGATACATCGCCTGCGATTAGAGTTTTCATCTTGTTCGCCGTCATATTGGGCCTCATGGGGTCAAGCTGCTCGCAACAGTACACGGGTGATTACAAAGAGCTGAAGTATCCCAAACTGAGAGAGATTGTGATTCCAGAAGTCCGGCAGGTGACCCTGGCCAACGGGATGCGGTTGTTCTTGGTGGAAGATCACGAGCTGCCGTTGATCAATATGTCCGCCATGATTCGCACGGGTTCCGTGTATGAGCCTGCTGATAAGACTGGCCTGGCTGCCATCACCGGCACCGTGATGCGGACCGGCGGCACCACCAGTATGACCGGCGACCAGATCGATGAGAAGCTGGAGCAGATCGCCGCGTCGGTAGAGGCCGGCATTGGCCTTAACTCCGGGCGGGCGTCTATGTCCGTTCTGAAAGACGACGTAGATACCGCGCTTTCAATCCTGGCCGATGTGTTGATGAATCCCGCCTTTGCCGAGGATAAGATCGAGCTGGCCAAGATTACGCATCGCAGCTCTATTGCCCGGCGAAACGATTTCCCATTCAGCATTGCTTTCCGGGAGTATACCAAGCTCATATACGGCGGCGAAAGCGTTTATGCCCGGCACACAGAATACGCCACCATCGACAACATTACCCGCGATGACCTGGTCGCTTTTCACCGGAAGTACTACCACCCCAACAATATGATGCTGGCCGTCTGGGGCGATTTCAACACCGAGCAGATGATTAAAAAAATTGAAGAATCGTTCAAAGGCTGGGAGAAGAGCGCGGTTACACCTGCCGGCGTACCGCAAGTGACATACCAGTATCGGCCAACGGTGAATGTAATTCGCAAGGATGACATGAACCAGAGCTGCATATTGTTGGGCCACATCGGCGGCATGATGAATGACCCGGATTATTTCGCCCTGGTGGTGATGAACGAGATTCTGGGCGGCAGCTTCACCAGCCGGCTGTTCAAAAACGTCCGGTCGCGCATGGGGCTGGCCTACACGGTCTTCGGATTCTACTCGGCCGACTACGACCATCTCGACGTTTTTTATGTCGGCTGCCAGACCAAATCAAAGTCTACCGTGCAGGCCATTAGCGCTATGGCGAACGAAGTCAAAAAGATGACCGAGGCTGAAGTCACGAACGAAGAGTTGAATCTGGCCAAAGAGAGCTATCTCAATTCGTTTGTGTTCAACTTCGAGTCGAAGGGCGAGATCATAAGCCGCCTGATGACCTATGAGTACTTTGGCTATCCGGAGGATTTCCTGCAGAAGACCAAGGCCAATGTTGAGAACGTCACCAAAGCCGATGTCCTGCGAGTAGCTCGCAAACACCTGCATCCAGACAAGATGCAAATACTGGCCGTCGGTCGGCCCGATGATTTTGATAAGCCGCTGTCCGTGCTGGGACCCGTGAAAGAAATTGACATCACGATTCCGCCAGCGGCACGATAGTGGTGAACGTAGGGTGGGCTTCAGCCCACCTTAGTTCTCTCAAAACTTTGCTTTGGGCCCGTAGCGGGCCAGGATGCATGTGAATGACAGACGAGCGAAGAGTCCGAAGTCAGAGCTCACAACTCAGAGGTCAGAAGTCAGAATTCCGTCCTCTGTCTTCTGTCTTCTGTCCTCTGTCGTCTCAGGCGTGGTCGCGGGCTGCGAGGTTTCTGGCCGGGGGCGTGAATTCGCCCGTCCGGGCTTTCGGCGGCGTCGATATAACGCCGCTTTTCATTGAGCGCGCGTCCGGCTCAAAAATCTACGATATAGACGGCAACGAGTACATCGACTACGTCGGCTCCTGGGGACCGATGATACTCGGACACGCGCATCCAAAAATATTGGAGGCCATCGAGGCAGCGGCAAGAAACGGCACGTCTTTCGGAGCGCCTACACTGGCGGAAACCGCACTGGCGGAAAAGATAGTCGCCGCCTTCGATTCAATCGAGAAAGTGCGCCTCGTCAGCAGCGGCACCGAGGCGGTAATGACCGCCATCCGCCTGGCGCGGGCGTACACCAAAAGGGATTTGATAATCAAAATGGCTGGGTGTTATCACGGCCACAGCGATTCGCTGCTGGTGGCAGCGGGCTCCGGTGTCGCAGAGAGAGGCATCGCCTCCAGTGCCGGCGTACCCGGCTCCCTCGCAAGGTTGACTATCGTGGTGCCCTACAACGACATTGATGCGGCCAAGGCTGCTTTTGCCAGGCACGCAGACGAGATCGCTGCGGTGCTGGTAGAGCCGGTTGCTGCCAATATGGGTGTGGTGCCGCCGGCCGACGGCTACCTTCAGACGCTGCGCAATCTGTGCGACGAAAGCGGTGCGCTTCTGATATTTGACGAGGTGATAACCGGCTTTCGCGTCGCATACGGCGGAGCGCAGGAACTCTACGGCATATCCGCCGACATAACCTGCTTGGGCAAGATAATCGGCGGAGGACTGCCGATGGGAGCGTTCGGAGCCAGAGCCGATATTATGGACATGCTTTCTCCGACCGGCCCGGTTTATCAGGCAGGGACACTCAGCGGAAATCCGTTAGCCACCGCGGCGGC
>CAZPJZ010000118.1:5507-6591 GCA_964586995.1 uncultured Pirellulales bacterium
CACGAGCGGCCGGCATCAGTTTATCCTTATAACTCGAATTGGCCGGAGGTGAAGAGCCTGGCCGAAGGTGCTCAGACACCCTATTATCAAGAACTGTTCAGCAAGCCCTTTACCACGTATATCCTGGTAGTCACGGCGTTGGGCCGCGACGACGGTTATTGGCGCAGCGGCATCACCGAGCAGCAAAAGCAAGATGAAAAGCAGCAGTTTTACGAGCTGGCCAAGTATCTCTTGACGGCGTACAAAGCCACGGGCAAGACATTTGTCCTGCAGCACTGGGAAGGCGACTGGATGATCAGGGGCAGCTTCGACGCCAAGGCTCAGCCCACACCGATGGCGATAAAGAGCATGGTCGAATGGCTTAACGCCCGCCAGGCAGGGGTGAATCAGGCCAGAGCCGAGGTGGGTCAGCACGGCGTTCGCGTCTATCACGCCACCGAGGTGAACCGCGTGGTCGAGTCGATGAAGAAAGGCACCACCAATATGGCCAACAGCGTTCTGCCGCACGTAAAGCTGGACCTGGTTTCGTATTCTGCGTGGGATTCGGTGGTGGATCATTACGACGAGCCTCAGGTCTTGCGGGATGCTTTGGATTACATCGCGGCCAATATGGCGGACAGTCCCGACTTCGTAGGCCGAAACGTCTACATCGGCGAGTTTGGCATGCCGGAGAATCAGTACACGGCCGAACAGATCAGAAAGGCCATTTCCAACGCGGTGCAGACCGGCCTCGATTGGGGATGTCCCTATATCGTCTATTGGCAACTGTACTGCAACGAGTTGAAAGACGCTGAAGTTAAACCGCCTGTCAGAAGCAACGACGCCGTGCGGGGGTTTTGGCTGATACGGCCGGACGGCTCGAAAGCATGGATGTGGGACTATTTTCGTCGGCTGTTAAGCCCCACAGGTCAAGACACAAATTGATGCGGGAGGCGAGCAGATGCATCGTAGAAATTGTTGCGGCATTGTACTGTCAGCGATTTTGTTCTCGCAGGCATTTGCCTTGGAGCCGGGAAAAACTCTTTATGTATCCACCAGCGGCAACGATTCCTGGTCGGGGACACTCGCCGCACCAACCGCGCAG
>CAZPJZ010000119.1:0-6586 GCA_964586995.1 uncultured Pirellulales bacterium
CCTGCTGGCGGTTCAGCCCGAATGAATTCGCCAGCAGCCCCACTGCGGCGCTAACACTGAGCATAATAAGGATGCGGATGACGGTCCTGACCACGGTTTTTTTCGCCTCTAATACTTGCCGGAGCGACTTGACCCGGCCCGTCGAAGCCTCGCTGAAATCTGTGTCCATGGGTCATTCCCGAAGAATTTTGCTCAAGAAAGTTCCTAACGAAACCACGCCGACAAGCTTGCGACCACGGATCACATAAGCCTGGTCGGTCCGCTGCCGCGTAATCTCCTTGGCTACCTGAACGGCCGGAGAGGTCTCCTGCACGGTTGCGTATTCGCTGGTCATTATTTCAGCCAGCCAGGTCTTACTTTCCTTACGCAGGATTGCTGCAAAGGGCTGGAAATTCAGAACCGGCGTGAGGTCTTCCATCCAGAGGATGTAGTCCGGCAGGCAGACTCGCAGCAGCTCGTAGGTTGTTACTACGCCAATTAACTCATCGTCCTTATCTACGACGGGCAGCTCATTCAGCCCATAGTGCACGAATAGGTCGATGGCTCGCTCCAGTGTATCGTGCTCCTGTAATTTGACTTTTACCGGCTCCATTATGTCGCACGCCTGCAGATGGTCCGGCAAAACAATCCGGCCTTTATTGAAGAAGTTCCAGACGTCGCTTGAAGTGGGAAGATTTGATACCACCTCGGCCGTGGAGGGGTCCTGGCAAATCTTGGCAAGTGAGCTTATCGCCTGAAGGTACGCCCCCGGCGCAGCCTTCGGCACAAGGGTCAAAATTACAAGTTTGACCGGGTTATCAGGTTTATTGCAATCATAAGTTATGCCCTTCTTTGACGTCGCCACGGCAACGACGATCGAATTGATTGCTTCCAGCCGAGCGTGCGGCATTGCTATACCAGGCCCCACGACGGTCGGCATATCATTTTCACGGGCCAGCACCGCTTGATACGCCTGCTCCACGTTTCCTATGCCGTGCTCGTAAGCCAGCAGCCGAAGCATCTCCATCAATAAAGTGTCACGGTCCGTTTGCTCAGTCTGGCATATCACCTGAGATGGACAGAAAAGCGATGAAAACTGCATCTCGTTGTTTTTGTGAGACATAACGCGCTTTCCTGCACGGCGACGGTGCAAGGATAACAAAAAACTACGCTCAGGCCAACGACAAGGGCCCGAGCTTTGATGTTGAACCTGTTCCGGGTTTTGAACATTTACGGTCTTGCCACGGCCTTCAATTGTCAATTGTCCATTCAGAATTGTCAATCGTCAATTTCGGGACGGACCTTAGACATATTAGATTGCGCCGTGATATTTGCTACACCGCCGCGTCCCTTTTCCGGGTGGACAGGAGCACCAGATTCCTTATTGCCTCGGTGTCTCTGGCGGCGAGCCACAGCCGCTCAAAGTCCTCTTCCTGGGCAACCCGTGCTATCGCCATCAGGGCCCTGAGGTGATAGTTTCTCTGGTCTCTGCTGCCTGCCAGAACGAACATTATTTTGACCAGGTCCTTGGCATGTGGAAAGTCAATGCCGTCACGCGCGCGTACCAGCAGAACGTCAAATTTGCTCTCACCATCGACGATAATGTGCGGTATGGCAAAACCCGCCTGTACGACAGTGCCTCCTTCAGCCTCACGACGAAGGAATTTCTCCAGAAGTACTTGCTGGTCTGTCGCCAACCTCCCGGCCAAAATGCCGGAGATTTCTCTGAAGATCTGCTCGGCGGAACATTTTCCCTGGACATCCAGGATTTCGCACCGCCTTATGAGCTGGTCGAATCTGTCTTGGATGATATCGTCGCGCTCAATCAATATATCTCGAAGCTCATTCTCAAGCGTGACGGTTCTCAGCGCCCGGTCGGTGACACGCTCCACCACGTGCATGACCGCTGAGGCACGACTGACCCGTCTTGAAACATAAAGCAGGTACCAGGCGGCACTCAAACCGACAAAGCCAGCGGTGACCATCAGTGGAATCCTGCCCATGTCTATGATCAGGCCGGTGTAGGCGACAATCGCAGCAATGTGCACATACGGGTAGAGGGGTGATCTGAACTCCGGGCGATAAGCCTGTATCCTGCTTTCACGCATTATGATAACGCTGGCATTGACCAGGATGAAAAGTATCACCAACAAGGTCGAAGCGGTTTTTACCAACTCTTCGATATCAAGAAGGACAATAGCCGCAATCATAAATCCGCCGGTCAGGAGTATGCTGATATGAGGTGTCCTAAATCGCCGGTTCACACGCGCTAAAAGCCCCGGCAGCAGCCGGTCCCTGCTCATAGCCATAGGATAACGTGAGGCGGCGAGTATCCCGCCATTCGCCGTAGTCACAAAGGCGGCTATCGCCGCGACGCCCAAGAGCGGAAAACCCACTGCCGGCATGAACTTGGATGCCGCAAGTGAGATAGGCGTAAGACTGGCAGCAAGCTCCTGGCCATCCACAACACCTACCGTAACGACAATTACGCCCACGTATAACACGCTTACGGTGAACCAGGCCAGCAGCATTCCTAAGGGCAGATTCCGGCTGGGATGCTTGATCTCCTCCGCAACACTGGCAATTTTTGTCAAACCCCCATAGCTAATAAATACCAGACCGGCAGTTGCAAACACAGCCGGCCAGCCCTTCTGGAGGAAGCCTGCGTATCTGCCAGCTTGAACCGCCCCGACACCCAGGAATATGAAAATCAAAAGGATCAAGAATAAGCCACTGACAAGCACGACCTGAAACCTGCTTGTATGCTTTACACTGACAACGTTGAGGGCTGTGAAACCCAAACAGCAAAGCACGGCAATCTGCTTCAAATGCATCTCGCTCATCTTCATCCCGAAGAGGCTGTGTGCCAATACCTCGACAAAAACCGCCATGCCTACGACAGCGAATGCGCTCTTTAAGGCCAGACCAGACCAGTTTGCAAACCCCGTGAACAGCCCACAAAAGGAGCCCAAGCTTCGCTCGACGTAGAAATATGTTCCACCGGCCCGTGGCATTGCCGTAGCCAGTTCGGCCTGGCTGAATGCGCTGGGTAGTATAAAAAACGAGGCAAATAGATATGATAGAACTGTAGCAGGTCCGCCCTTTGTGAATGCAATGGCAGGCAAAACAAACAGACCGGAACTTATCATCGCACCGGATGACACCGCAAACACGTCCAGCAAGCCGAGCTGTTTCTTTAATTGAGCCATTTTTCTTGTCAAAGTATGCCTAATCTGCAGTTTCGCAGAGGCTCTATTATTGTATAATAGCACGCTATGACTGCCGCAAACAGTAGTTCGCACCAAATATTGCCAACCGACGCAGATGATGGTATAAAAACGCCCGAAAGGAGCCACAAATGAAAACACAAACAAGAAGGGAATTCCTCAAGAGCATCGGCTGCGTTGCGGTTTCGAGCGGGGCGATGTCACTGCTACCCAGTTGTAACAGCATTGCCCAGACGCTGAGGGCAGAAAAAAAACCGCCCAATATCATATACATTATGACCGACGACCACGCTGCGCAGGCGATAAGCTGCTACGGCAGCAAAATCAATAAAACGCCCAACCTGGACCGCATCGCCAAAGAAGGGATGCGATTTGCCAATTGTTTCTGCACCAATTCCATCTGTGCGCCGAGCCGGGCGGTAATTCTGACGGGCAAATACAGCCACATCAACGGCGTAATCGACAACGCAAAGGAATTTGACGGCAGCCAGCAGACCTTCCCCAAGCTGCTGCAGAAAGCCGGCTACGAAACCGCCATCATCGGCAAGTGGCACCTCAAAACCGACCCAACGGGCTTTGACTACTGGAACATCCTGCCCGGCCAAGGAGTGTACTACAACCCGGTAATGATCGAGATGGGCCAAAAGACGAAATACGCCGGCTATGTTACGGACATAATCACCGACCATTGCCTGAATTGGCTGAAAGAGCGCAAAGGCGACAAGCCGTTTTGCCTGATGTACCACCATAAAGCTCCGCACCGAGAATGGGCACCGCCGCTAAAATACCTGACCTTATACGATGATGTTACCATCCTTGAGCCAGCCACTCTATTTGACGATTACTCCAACCGTGGGCGAGCAGCCAAGGAGCAGGATATGACCATCGAAAAGACTCTGAACGACACAGACTTGAAGCTGGTCGCTCCGAAAAATCTGACGCTTGAACAGAAAAAGCTCTGGGACGCCGCTTATGAGCCCAAAAACGAGGCCTTCCGTAAGGCAAATCTGAAGGGCAAAGACCTCGTTCGCTGGAAATATCAGAGATACATCAAAGACTATCTGCGGTGCATCGCCTCGGTCGATGACAACATTGGCCGGGTCCTCGATTACCTTGATGAGGCCGGCCTGGCAGATGATACCATTGTGATTTACGCCTCCGACCAGGGCTTCTACCTGGGCGAGCACGGCTGGTTCGACAAGCGGTTTATGTACGAAGAGTCGCTGCGGATGCCGCTGTTAGTGCGCTATCCGAAGCAGATTAAGCCCGGCTCGGTCAACAAAGATATTGTCCTGAACCTGGACTTTGCGCCGACCTTCTTGGATTTTGCCGGCGTCTCTATACCCGCCGACATGCAGGGCCGCTCAATTCGCACACTGATGCAAGGCAAAACGCCCAAAGACTGGCGTAAATCTATGTATTATCACTATTACGAGTATCCGGCGGTCCACAGTGCCAAGCGCCACTACGGCGTGCGAACCGAACGGTATAAGCTCATACATTTTTACCACGACATCGATGAATGGGAGCTCTACGACCTGCAAAAAGACCCGGACGAGCTGAATAATATCTACAACGACCCGACGTACGCCGATGTGGTCAACAAGCTAAAGGCAGAACTTTCGCGGCTGCGTAAAGAATTCACAGACGATACAGGTGCTCCAGTTTAGCGGCTTATCAATTCGCCCGTTGCCTTGTTCCACAGGGTAGTGCGGACGTGCATCCGATGGGCTTTGCCGTGGCAGTCGGTGCAGTATCTGGCGCCGCTGCCGGCGGCGACAGAGGCAGAATCTCCGCTACTTCGCTCAAAGACGGTTTCTGTCCCGGCAAGAACAAGCTCGTGGGCGGCTACATCGCGGATTTCGCCTCTGGGGTGACACATCATGCAAGTCGGATTGATCTTTGCCTTGGAGTACATAATCTCAGGCGGCGTAACATTTGCCTCGTCGGAGCGGTGACGCCGGGACTCGCCGTGACACCTCTCGCAGCCGATGCCCGCTAATTCGTGGTTAAGGGCAAGCTCTTCCCCGTCGAAATTCTGGTGACAGACAATACAGAAAGGATTAGCCACGAATTTCTCGCCGGGTTGGGAATAATAGTCGCTGCTGCTCTGCTTGCCAACCGTAGTTTCGGCATTATCTTTTTCAAAAGAGCAGCTTGCTGCAAAAATCAGCAGCAAGCCGCTCACTATCGACACAACAGTTGTCACACGCCGCGCCGTACTCGCGCTCATCTTCTGCATCCCTTTTCCATGCCCGGTTGGCTGCTACACGTATTCCCAGTCCTTGAGCCACTGGTAGTCTGCCGGCAGCTTGGCCCAGGCCTCGTCCATCGCTTTTTCAAGCTCCTTGGCCTCAGCCGAATCAAGCTCGCGGCGCTCTTTGACCGCCTTCACCATATTGTCGACCTGGGCAGTGCTGATCAGGCCGGGAATGGGTGCGGTGATTGCATCGGTAGCTAAGATGTAGCGAATGGCCTCGCGCGCCAGCCGGTCGTCTTCCTCGGCGTTCGGATTGCCCGGCGAACTATCGCCCTTAAACAGACTATTGCTGGCGAAAGGCTTGATGCCGAAGCTGCCCACCTTGTACTGCTTCAGGGTGTCGAACAAGCTGTCCTTGGGCCGGACTTTGCTCTTGGCTGTGTACGGCGTCACAATGACGTCCACAGCTTCGGGATAGGTCTCTATCATCCATTTGATGTGCGGGCGGTCGTGCGATGAAAAGCCGGTAAAGCGGGCCTTACCTTGCTTGCGGGCCGTCTCCAGCGCCTTCATCATCTCGTCCACCTCGGCCTTGGTGTGCTGGCCGCTCTGCTCGTGCATCGTAATCCGCCAAAGGTCCACGTATTCGAGCTTCGCCTGTTGGAGCGCTTTATCCAGGGTTCCAAGCAGCGCCTTGACGCTGCGGAAATTTCCGTTTCGCATCTCCTCCTGATACCACGAGCAGCCGAGGTACATTGCTTCACGTCTGCCTCGCAGGGCCTCGGCGTAGGTGAGCACCTCTTCTCTGGTGCACGCGTCAATATAGTTTATGCCCGATTCGATGCACCTGGTGACAACGTCGTAGCGGTTCTTTTTGAAGCCCGGATTATTTAGGTCAGCAGCCAGCCAGTTGCCGCCTTCAAATACCTTGGGTATCATCACATCGACGCGTTTCCAGTGGCCGCCCAGGCACACCGCAGAGACCCATAGGCCGGTTTTGCCCAGCAAGCGATACTCCATCTGCGGATTGTAACTACGGGTCTTGCGGATGGCTGCTTCGTCGGCCTTAGCAGTTTGACTGGCCATAGGGCCGAGACCTACAGCCAAACCCGCAGCAGTTACAGCGCTTTGGCGCATAAATTCCCGCCGGGTCAGATTATCTACCTTACTCGATTGTCGT
>CAZPJZ010000120.1:0-6562 GCA_964586995.1 uncultured Pirellulales bacterium
GAAGTCTACCGCTGGTCGGACGGCAGTTACCTTGAAGACCAGGATATGTGGCGGCTGAGCGGGATTTACCGCGATGTGTACCTGTTCTCGACGCCGTCCGTGCACATTCGGGACTTTTTCGTCCGCTGCGACCTGGACGGGCAATACAAAGACGGCATCCTGATGATTCGTCCCAAAGTCACATCGTCCAGCAGCGATGACCTCAAAGGCTGGAAGGTTCAGGCGCAGTTGTACGACGAGCAGAAAAAGCCGGTCCTGGCAAAGGGGCTGAGCAAAGACGTTCTTGGCATCATAAACGAGCGATATCCGCAGCGTGATAACGTTTCATTCGCGCTGATGCAGACGAACGTTACGAACCCGAAGAAATGGACGGCAGAAACGCCCAATCTGTACACGCTGGTCCTGACTCTGACGGATGCCAAAGGCAATGTGGTTGAAGCCGAGAGCTGTAAAGTGGGGTTCCGCAAGATTGAAATCAAGGATGGACAATTATTGGTTAACGGCAAATCTATAAAGCTCTTCGGCGTCAATCGCCACGAGCACGACCCTGACCACGGCCGGGCCATACCCGTTAGTCGGATGATTCAGGACATGAAGCTGCTCAAACAGAATAATATCAACGCCGTGCGGACGTCGCACTATCCGGACGCCCCCCGCTGGTACGAGCTGTGCGACCAGTACGGCATCTACCTGATCGACGAGGCCAATCTCGAATCGCACGGCTTAGGAGGATACCTTTCGAATGTCGCCACGTGGCACACGGCCTTCATGGAGCGTGCCGTCCGCATGGTGGAACGGGACAAGAACCACCCCTCCGTCATTTTCTGGTCGCTGGGCAACGAGACGGGCTGCGGCCCGAACCACGCGGCAATGGCCGCCTGGATTCATGACTACGACCCCACCCGGCCCATCCATTATGAGGGCGCGCAGGCTCGGCCCAGAGATCCTTACTATGTGGACGTCATCAGCCGAATGTATGCTCGGATTCCGGAAATCATCCATCTGGCCACCGATCCGGTTGACACACGTCCTGTCGTCCTGTGCGAGTACGCCCACGCCATGGGCAACTCGGTGGGCAACCTCAAAGAGTACTGGGACGCGATGCGTTCACATAAACGGCTGATCGGCGGATTCATCTGGGACTGGGCCGACCAGGGCCTGCGCAAAAAGTCCGAAGACGGCAAGGAGTTCTGGGCCTACGGGGGCGATTTTGGTGATAAACCCAACGATGGAAACTTCTGCTGCAATGGTTTGGTTCAGCCAGACCGAAAGCCAAATCCCTCGCTGCACGAGGTCAAAAAGGTTTATCAGCGGATACACGTCACGCCCGTTGACCCGATTGGCGGCGAGTTCTGCATTGAGAACGAATACGACTTCCTCGACCTCAATTTCGTGGATATTTCCTGGGAGCTGACTGCCGATGGCACGGTGGTGCAGACGGGCAGCTTACCGAGATTGTCGCTGCAGCCGGGCCAGAGACAGAATGTCACTATCCCATTTACCAAGCCTCGGCTACGAGCCGGCGTCGAGTATTGGCTGAAAGTAAAGTTTGCCCTGGCCGAGGATACCTTGTGGGCCGAGCAGGGGCACGTTGTAGGCTGGGACCAGTTCGAGCTTCCGTTTGATGTGCCGCCGGCTCCGACTGTAGAGCTGGCCAAAATGTCACCCTTGAACCTGCAACAAACTGAAGATGCGGTCAAAGTCATCGGCCAGGACTTCGCCGTGGCGATAGGCAGGGCCAGCGGAGCAATAGAATCCTTTACATTTCAGGGAAAAGAACTGATAACCGGTCCGCTTGTTCCGAACTTCTGGCGGGTTCCCATAGACAACGACAATGGTAACGGCATGCCCCGACGTCTCGGTATCTGGCGCAGCGCGGGCCCGCAAAGGAAGGTAGAAAACGTCTCGGTCCAGAAAATTGAACCTCAACTAATACGTGTCACCGCTGATATGACGCTGCCCGCCGCGGGCAATGCTCACTATAGCAACGTCTACCATATCTATGGAAGTGGCGACATTGTGGTTGAAGCCGCCTTCGACCCTGCGGGGGCCAGTCTGCCGGAGCTGCCTCGCTTCGGAATGCAGATGCAGGTACCGGGCCAGTTCTCCGAGATGACCTGGCTTGGCCGCGGTCCGCATGAGACCTACTGGGACCGCAAGACCGGAGCCGCAGTGGGCCTCTATTCGGGTCCGGTCGAGGAACAAATTCACCTTTACGTCCGACCGCAGGAAACGGGCAACAAAACAGACGTGCGGTGGATGGCCCTTACGAGCAAGGACGGCCTTGGCGTTTTGGCTGTCGGGATGCCGGTGCTGGAGGTCAGTGCCTGGCCCTTCACCGTGCAGGACCTGGAAAGGGCCCGTCATGTTCACGAGCTTCCTCGGCGAGATATTATCACCGTCAACCTCGACTACAAGCAGATGGGTGTTGGCGGAGACGATAGCTGGGGCGCCAGGCCACACCCGGAGTATACATTGCCGGCCCGGCCGTACAGCTACAGGTTCACCCTGCGACCTTATGCCACGACCATGGGAAATATCCAGGCCGTCGCTCGGTCGAAACCGTGAAGCCCGCCCGGCGCCGGGCATGTAAAGAGGCCGGAAGAAGGATAGCCGATAGCTTTGAAGGCAAACATATAGCATAATCTGGAGACATTATGCCAAAGCAGAATGCACAGGTCGCTACCAGCTCTATCGGCCATTCGTTTGGCGGATTTAGTTTGTTGACCGACCACGACATATATCTATTCAAACAGGGCAATCACTTTCGACTCTATGAGAAGCTGGGCGCTCACATAGTGCAGAACAACGGCGTCAAGGGAGCGTTTTTTGCCGTCTGGGCTCCCAACGCTGCCCGTGTCTCGGTCATCGGTGACTTTAATGGATGGGACCCTCAGTCGCATCCATTGAGTGTGCGCCAGGACGGTTCGGGGATTTGGGAAGGTTTTATTGCCGGTTTGGACAAGGGCGTCCTGTACAAATATCACATTGTCTCCAGACACCGCAATTATACCGTCGACAAGGGCGACCCTTTTGCCTTTCATTGGGAGCTGCCGCCGGGAACCGCATCGGTGGTCTGGGACCTTTCTTACAAATGGAAGGACCGCACGTGGATGAAGAATCGAGGGCGTGTTAATGCGCCGGACGCACCTATCAGCGTGTACGAGGTCCATCTCGGCTCGTGGAGGCGCGACCCATCAGAGCCTGAGCGATTTCTTAGCTATAGAGAAATAGCCCCCGCACTGGCTGAATACGTCAAAGAAATGGGGTTCACGCACGTCGAGCTGCTGCCGGTGATGGAGCATCCGTTCTACGCCTCCTGGGGGTATCAAACGGTAGGCTATTTCGCACCGACCAGCCGGTACGGCTCCTGCCAGGACTTCATGTACCTGATCGACTATCTGCACCAAAACAACATTGGCGTTATACTGGATTGGGTTCCATCACATTTTCCGTCAGATGAGTGCGGCCTGGGCTTTTTTGACGGGACGCATCTATTCGAGCACGCCGATACGCGGCTGGGATACCACCCGGACTGGAAGAGCTTTATCTTCAATTACGGCAGAAACGAAGTAAGAGCGTTCCTGATTAGCAGTGCACTATTCTGGCTGGATAAATATCACGCCGACGGCCTGCGAGTCGACGCGGTTGCATCCATGCTTTATCTGGACTATTCGCGAAAGCCCGGCGAGTGGGTACCTAATGAAAAAGGCGGCAGGGAAAACCTGCAAGCTATCGATTTTCTGCGACAGTTCAATACATGGGTGTACAGAGAGTATCCCGGTACATTGACGATAGCAGAGGAATCGACATCCTGGCCCATGGTCAGTCGTCCTACGGAAACGGGAGGCCTGGGTTTCTCCATGAAGTGGAAGATGGGCTGGATGCATGACACGCTGGCGTATTTCAGGCTTGACCCGGTACATCGCAAGTACCATCATGATAAGCTCACTTTCAGCATCTGGTATGCCTTCTCGGAAAATTTTATGTTGCCGCTATCACACGATGAGGTCGTTCACGGCAAAGGCTCACTCCTGGCAAAGATGACGGGCGACCACTGGCAAAAATTCGCCCATCTAAGGCTGCTGTTCGGCTATATGTACGCTCATCCGGGCAAGAAACTACTGTTTATGGGCGGCGAGTTCGGCCAGCAGCAAGAATGGAATCACGATAGCTCTCTGGACTGGCATTTGCAGCAAGATACATCAAATGCAGGGCTGGCCAGATGGGTGAAGGATTTGAATCACTTCTATAAAGCTGAACCATCGGTGCATCAGTTGGACTTCGATCAGAAAGGCTTCGAGTGGATCGATTGTCACGATGCGGAAAAAAGCATTATCAGTTTTATGCGACCGGACCGGTCCGGCACCTGCGCTGTGGCCGTTGTGTGCAATTTCACGCCCGTTCCGCGGCACAACTATCGTATAGGTGTGCCGCACGGGGGATTCTGGAAGGAAGTGTTGAATAGCGACGCCAGGGAGTATGGTGGAAGCGGCCAGGGCAACTTAGGTGGAGTCGAGGCGACTTCGCTCGGGACAGGGGCGGCAGGGCTAAACTATTCGTTATCCATCACCGCACCCCCGCTTGGGGTCGTCATTTTCAGGCAGAAGACGGACATCGACGCACCGACCACAGTTGAGCAGGCAGGATAGCTATTTCGGGTTTTAACCACGATGGTAAAGTTTTGTCACTCCTTCACGCAGCTTTGGCAATCTCGGCGATAGAGCCGCACCATTTTTTTCATTCGCCGAGCGACACGGGTGCGCCGGGACCAGGCGCCGCGCGAGATTCGCCACAGCCAGTTGCCCTTGGATTTAGCAGGATGATTCATACGGGCTTCTGCGCCCAATCCTAAAACATCCTGCATCGGAATTATGGCTATTTTTGCCGGCGACGCCATAGCCAAACGTATCATTTCCCAATGCACATCTCGTGCCGAAACTCTTCGGCCACAGTAGTCAGACAAGCGTTTCTTCTGCCGGGCTGTAGCGTCATTCTGGAACCACCCTCTGGTGGTATTGTTGTCGTGGGTGCCGGTGTAAACCAGACAGTTCTTGGCTATGTTGCAAGGATGGTGCGGATTTCTCTTGGGGTCGCCGGAAAAACCAAACTGCAAGACCCTCGTACAGGGGATGCTGTACTTGGCCATAACCTCTCTGACATCAGGTGTGATATGGCCCAAATCTTCGGCAAAAATCTGCGGAGAGGGGATTTGCCTAAATAGCGCTGCGAAGAACTTGTCTTTGGGCGCTTTGACCCATCTGCCGCCAATAGCAGTTTTTTGGCCCGCCGGCACCTGCCAGTACGCGCAAAGGCCGCGAAAGTGGTCTATCCTGACCAGATCGTACAAGCGGAGGTTATGTCTTATGCGGTCCATCCACCAGGCAAAATCCGTACGCTCCAGGTGCTTCCAGTCGTAGACCGGATTGCCCCACAACTGCCCGGTCTTGCTGAAATAGTCAGGCGGCACGCCCGCCACGTATCTGGGCCTCTTGGCCTTGGTCAGCTTGAAAATCTCCGGATGCGCCCAGACATCCGCGCTATCATAAGCTACGTAAATGGGTATGTCTCCAGTGATCTGGATTGCCCGCTGCCCACAGTAGCTCTTTAGGTCGAAGTATTGTTTATAGAACAGGTACTGAAGGAAGCATTCCCGCTGTATATCGGCGGCCAATTCATTTCGGGCGGACTCGAGAGCCTGTTTTGACCTATCCCGTATTCCGCCGGGCCATTCGCACCACGGCCGGTCACTGAGCCGGCGAGCCAGCGACACAAACATCGCGAAATCCTCCAGCCAGAATTTGTTCGCCTGGCAAAACTTCTCAAAGCCGTCACCCATTGCCCTCCACCCCTGACCCGATCGACGAGAGATGAGAGACAAGCCACGGGTGAACGTGTCAAACGCCGCGTTCAGGAGATCGCTTTTGTAGGAGGACACCCGCGCGTAGTCTACAGCCGTCCGCGGAAAAGCAGGCACCGGCAAAATCTGGTTTTTGCGAAGCAAGCCGTCGTGGTACAGAAGCTGCGGGCTTATTAGTAGCGGGTTGCCTGCGAAGGCGGAAAAACAATTGTACGGCGAGTAGCCGGTTTTTGCCGTTGTATAGCTTAGGGGCAGAATCTGCCAGAAGCTCTGGCCGGCAGCTTTCAAAAAATCCGCAAACTCATAGGCGGCGGGTCCAAAGTCACCGATGTGGTACCTGGACGGCAGCGAAGTGACGTGCATCAAGATACCGCTGGCTCTTTTTCTGAGCATTTGACTGACCTGCAATCTATGGATCTCGACCCGCCGCTGCGACTTGCCTGGCAAGAGAACCTCTTTAATCCCAGAGCACGCTGAGCCTGCAGAGCCAAAATCAAGACTAATCCGCCGGCGGCGGATAAATCCGCCAGACGGACGGCGGATTAAAGGTCTCAGCGTTCTCCGCGCTCTCGGCGGCAAAAACATTGCGTCCACAGGGCGCTACGCTCAGGGGACCGCCAAGGCCAAATGCTGGGCCAGATTCTCAAAATGAGCGAGCCATCTCTGTGCTGTTTCGTCCCCTGATTGGCCCTTGGCCTTGAT
>CAZPJZ010000121.1:0-6526 GCA_964586995.1 uncultured Pirellulales bacterium
CCAAGCAGGCCACGCGGCCCCGGCTATCGGCAATATAGGTCTTCGAATCCACCGTATTGGCCGCATATCTTGAGACGTCCACAAAGTTGACCACATACAGCTTCTTGGCCTGCTTATTGTCCATGACCACCAGTGTTCTGGAGTCCGTAATCACGTAAGCTTTGCCGGCGGCTTCGGCTAACAGGTCGGTTCCTTGCTCAAGTGACCAGAGATGTCGCCCGCTGTATCTATCTATTGCCGTCAGAGCCCTGCCGCCGGCGTATCCTTCGACTCCGCTCAAGACGGGCTGATATACCGCCGTTGCGGTAACACGGGGCTCTTTCTGGAGGATTCCCGGCATTTGCTGCTTCCAGGCCAGCTTGGTCGTAAGCATGTCAACCATGTCGAGCCTGTAAAGGTTTGTGTCTTTGCTGGCAAAGAACAACGACTTCCCGTCCCTGACTATCGGCCCGGCGATGGCGCCGCCGGCGTCGAATTGCCACAGTTGATAAGGTCTGTCCGGCGCGATGCCGACCACGTTGCCCGCATCGGTCCCAAAGACGACGAACTTCTCGTCCGCAATAACTGAATTGATCAACGAATCGTTCTTGGCCGCCACCTCAAACGCTTGAACCTTATTATCCGCGTGCAGCGCGCGCAGACGTCGGTCGGTGCCCGCTACATAAAAGTAGGAACCGTTCCGAGCGGCAGGGCAGACTACCCTGAATTGCAGAGCCGTGCCTCTCCGCTCAGTCCCAAGTCCCGGATCAAGCTCAACCAACCGGTTGGCGATTACGGATATCAGCTCGTCATTATAAACATCAAGCCCGAGCACCGCAAAGCTGGCCGGCGCTATCGGCCGGCTGAATACCATAGTGCCCTGGTGCCTATCCAAAGATACCAGGAAGTTCTTATTCGAAAGAGCGTATATGCGATTCTCGAGGATAAGCATCTGCTCCAGAGTCTCTGTCTTCTGGAACGGCAACTGATTCTGCCATAACACTTTCAGATTAGCCTGCCTGAGCAAGTCGGGCGAGACGAGCCAGTATGAGTCTTTACCGGCAGCTTCACTCGCATCTGTAGCAGGCAAAGCCAAAACGCCGATCGTCAAGATCAATCCATATCGCAAGGTTCTCAGCATCTTCATACCCTCACAAAACACAAGTCGCCGCCTCCTACCCACCACGGCAAGCTGTCAACAAAAACCTGCACCACGTCCCTGCTATATTCTGCACCTCATGGCAGCTCCACGTGGTCGGCCAGATCAACATTGTGCTCGGCTTCGAATTTCTGCATCTGTTCGATTCGTTTAATATCATCCTGAATTCGATTGACAAGCTTAAATATATAGGGCTTGCCCGCAAGGCGATTTCGCAGGTCGTCGAGCATCGGCTCCCAGGCGCCGTCGTACAACTGGGCCTTGAGGACAACCAGCATGCGGTGCTCATTGCTCAGGCTATTGAGGAAGTCGCGTACCTCCTTGCTGACGGCAGTCTGCCCAACTTTAGCATCGTTTGCGCCTGGCTCAGCCATCCCTTTAGAACCTTGCCCCCCGACGTATTCCAAGCAGAGCTCATTTCAGCGGAATAGTAACGACCACACAGCCAAATTGCAACAAATTTTCCCAAATCGACCGGACCATTCTCGTATCAGGTTTTGTCTTGTCCGTTACGTGCGATTCAATCCGTGTTTGACAAACGCTTGCCTATTTCCTTAAATAGACTCGGCAAAAAAAACCGCTGAAATTCAAAATGATGGTGAAGGTATGAATACATTACGCGTTCATTTATTTGTTGCTTTGGCTATTTTTGCTGGATTGTGCTGTAGATGCCAAAGAGCATCCCTTACCAAGATTAACAGCGCCAAGCTCACTTATCCGCCCGCCCGAAAGGATTTCACAGTTGACATTTATCACGGCGTTGAGGTTGCCGACCCCTACCGTTGGCTCGAAGACGCCGATGCGCCGGATACACAAGCCTGGGTCGACCAGCAGAATGAGCTAACTTCCAACTTCCTCGCCTCCACCAACGCCAGAGAGAAAATCAAAGCTCGCCTGACCCATCTGATGGATTACCCTCGCTATTCTGCTCCGTACAAAGAGGGCAACCGCTATTTCTTCTGGAAAAATGACGGCTTGCAAAATCATTCAGTCCTTTATATGCAAGAGACACTCCAAAGCCAGCCGTTGGTCGTTATCAACCCCAACTTACTAAGTGACGATGGTACTGTCGCCATAACTACTTCGGCTGTAAGCAAAGATGGCACCTTGTTAGCTTATGGCCTGTCCCGTAGCGGCAGCGACCAGCAGGAAATCAAAATCCGTGCCATCGATTCCAGCAGAGATTATGATGAAACTCTACAATGGTGCCGCTTTACCAGTATCGCCTGGAGACATGATGGCACGGGCTTTTTTTACAATCGGTTCCCCGACCCCAATACTGTACCTGCTGAAGACCAAACTAACTATAATCGTGTTTACTGGCACAAACTCGGCACGCCGCAAGCGCAGGACCGGGTTATCTACGAACGCCCCGACAACAAAGAATTGCGTTTTGATCCATTTATTACCGACGACGGCAAATTTCTCATCGTGCAAGTCTATCACGGCACCGACACCAAGAATCGCATTTGTTACCGACCCGTGGAAAGCACCGACGATTTCATCAGGTTGCTTGACGATGCCGATGCTCGCTACGAATTCATTGGAAATATTGACTCGGTTTTCTATTTCCATACCGACTTAGATGCTCCTCGTGGACGAATCATAGCCATAGATATTGACCATCCTACCCGCAGCAATTGGCGCACAATCCTGCCTCAGGCCGATGATGTGATCGACCATGTAGCGCTAATTAACAACCATTTTGTAGTCGCATATCTGCACGACGTGCACCACAAGCTCAAAATATATGATCTTGATGGAATATTCGTTCGTGAAATGCCACTGCCTACTCTGGGCATAATCAACGGCTGGTCCGCAAAGCAATACGACACCGAAATGTTTCTTTCTTTTACTTCTTTTCTATTTCCGGGCACTGTCTATCACTATGATTTTGTAACTGACAAGCTGAAGATTTTTCAAAAGGCAGAAGTTGATTTTGATGCTTCCGGCTACGAGACAAAGCAGGTATTTTATCGTTCCCAAGACGGCACGCGCATACCTATGTTCATAACTGGCCGCAAAGGTCTCAAGCTCGACGGCAGTAATCCAGTCTTGCTTTACGGCTATGGCGGATTTAATATCAGCAGCAAACCTCGCTTTTCCGTTCCCACCCTTATTTGGCTGGAGCACGGAGGCGTCTATGCCGTAGCCAACTTGCGGGGCGGCGGCGAATACGGCCAAGCCTGGCACCAAGCTGGAATGCTCGACAAAAAACAAAATGTCTTTGATGACTTCATTGCCGCTGGGGAATGGCTTATCAATAACGAATATACCAATACCAAAAAGCTGGCTGTCCACGGTGGTAGCAATGGCGGCCTGCTCGTCGCCGCTTGTACGACGCAACGCCCGGACCTTTTCGGCGCCGTCGTCTGCCAGGGTCCGGTCACCGATATGTTAAGGTATCACAAATTCACGGTTGGTCGATTCTGGATACCTGAGTATGGATGTGCGGAAGCCGACCTCGAAATGTTCAAAGTTCTCTACGCATACTCGCCGCTACATAACGTAAAGGCAGGCACCTGTTATCCACCCATCCTGGTTGCCTCAGCCGACACTGATGATCGCGTTGTTCCCGCGCATGCCAAAAAGTTTGTCGCCACGCTTCAGGCAAAAGCTGCTGGCAAAAACCCAATTCTACTGCGCATAGAAACCAAAGCCGGACATACTCGAGACAAACCTACCTCTAAGCTCATTCAAGAACAAGCTGACATTTATGCGTTTCTTTTCAAGGTGTTAGACATTTCAGACCGCAACGCCGGCAGACCCCAGCGCTAAGAGCGAACCGGATTTTACTTGCCTTTTCGAAACGGTCTGAGTATCCCCAGCCAGGTTGAGTCTCGCCAGCTTCTTCTCACGGGGAACACGCCCTTTTCCACGTAGCCGACCTCCTCTATGGAGTAGAATGCCTGGGGATTGAACTTCTTAATTAAAGCCACCACGCTCTGCACTTCTCGGCGTGGAACTATGGTGAAAACTACCCGCACCTGGCCTCTGGTTCCGTGTCCGTCAATGCTTGTGACCCCATAATTCTCCGATTTGAGAAAGTCCACCAACTGCCCCGCATCTTTTTTGGTAATAACCCTTATCAGCGTCAGGCCTAAGGATAGTTTCTCGGCGAGCAATATGCCGACGTAGTTACCGGTGGCAAAACCACCTGCATAGGCTATATAGCACAGCGGATTGGACAGATTCTGCATGATCTGACCGATAGCAAGAATCCAGATAAGGACTTCAAAGAATCCTACGATAGGCGCCAGATATTTGAACCCTCGGGATACAAATATCAGTCGTACCGTGCCTATGCTGACGTCCGCAATCCTGGCGAGAAATATTAGAAACGGCAGGACAACCCAGGCATACAAATTCGAGCTGAAAAGCAACATCATATCCATGTCGATTCTTACCGAAGCGTAACAACCACTCCTTGCACCTATCGTTTGCCGACCAACACCGTGGCCCTACGTCGCCGTGATGGCATATCGTTGACCGCCCAATCACCCTGTGCACCACATGCGACGTATCAAGGCTGCGATGTATCGTCGAGCGGGCTAAAAGTTCCAGCCAACACCGAATATGTATTTGGCATCGGTCTTGTGCGCGCCCACAGCCGGCGTCGCATCATAGTCAAAGAGCACCTTGAAATTCGTGAACATATTCTTTGTGAGCGAAGCCCGCAGCTCTGCACTCGAAGTCAGATAGTAATTTGAGAATTTGTCGATGCTCGGGTAATAGGTCAGATCGTTGAGGAAGTTGACGGTCTTGTACAATTTCCAGTTAAAGTGATAACCCAGTTGAACGGACATCTCGGTATTGCTGTCTGTCTGGTTATCGAACCTTTCATAGAGCGAAGCTATACCCGCTTCAGTCGAGAATTTCATATCTTCCGACTCGATCCATTGGTAGCCGCTGCCGCCGCCGACCACCATGCGCCGGTCCAGATCAGCGATGCTGTCCTTCTCGTACCGCGTGTCTCCGTAGACATACCACTTTTTCGACACGAAGTAGTCGTACTTGAGCCTGGTCCTCCACCAGTTTTCGGTAGTCTTTTTTCCCCCGGTATTGGCGTCCTCTTGGCGGCCGCGGGCGTAATCGGCCTTTAAGGTTATCCGGTCATTCTCGCTGCGACGGGTTATATCCACACCCAGGTTCTGCCTGTCGGCCTTGGTATTTCCGTGGGTCGAACTCAGGCCTGCACTGATCGCGCCGTGCCATTTGGGGATGGGTTTGACCGGCGGATTGATTGCAGTTACCTTGGCCAAATCAAAATCCTGAGCCATCAGAGTCTGCGTGCTTCTTATGGCAATTCTGCCCGGGCCGGAGGACAAAATCGTCTGCCTGACAACGGTGCCGTCGCTGAAGTGAACCTCAACTGGCTGATCGCTGCTGAATGTCTGAACCTTTGCCATATCGACCGTCAATTCACCTACTACCTCTGACTCCAGAACGAGCTTGCCGTCCACCATTTGCTTTACTTTGCCGCTTAGACGGTCGCCATTGGTGAACACAACGATGTCGCCATGGACCAGGCTACAACATTGCCAAAGGCACACAAGTACCATCGGTAAACAAATATGACGCACGGTATGCTCCTTTCGAATTATTCTTTTCCATTCAAAACGTGAGGTACTTTCTGGCTTTTTCCAGCCTAACGCCAACTGTGCCTACGTCTTCGATACGCCGTATCGTTGCAGCTTTACGCTGCTGTAAAATCCGCCTTACCGTCACCGGTCCTAAGCCCGGCACCCTTAGAAGCTCAAAGCGCGACGCCCGGTTTATATCTACGGGAAACACATCGGGATGTTGCACCGCCCACGCCTCTTTCGGATCAATGGTCAGAGGTAGATTCCCACTATTATCCAGAATAATGTCCGATTCTCCAAAGCCATATTTGCGAAACAAGAAATCCACCTGGTACAGCCGATGCTCGCGCATAAAAACATCTGTTGGCTTCTCTTGGCTGGCCCGTTCGCCGGCTATGGATGCATCGCCCAGACCCTTTTGATAGGCGCTGAAATACACCCGGTGCATCTTCAGCCTGTCGTACAAAGCCCAAACATAGTTTACGATTTCCGCATCCGATTCGCCGGCGGCCCCGACGATGAATTGCGTTGTCTGTTTTACCCGCTGGTATCTTGCCCCGGCGGCGGTCAGTCTGCTGATGAGCTTCATAGGCTCGATTATGTCGGGAATATATTTCTTCTTGTCCGACAGCTTTGCAAGGTACTTTTCGCCCGGCGTTTCTATATTCAGGGACACGGCACTTGCCAGTGAAACCGCCTGTTCTATCGCCGAATTACTGGCGCCGGGGATAATTTTTAGGTGGATGTAGCCTTTGAACTGGTACTTTTTTCGCAAGATATGTGCAGTCGCGTTGAGCCTGTCCAT
>CAZPJZ010000122.1:0-6506 GCA_964586995.1 uncultured Pirellulales bacterium
ACGCAAATCTGGGATGCCATCAACGGCACGTACGGCCAGGTCTTGGTCGGCAAGCATTTGGCCGAGGAGTTCAGTGCAGGCTCCGACGGAACCACGGACATTTTTCCCACGTACTACAGCTCCGTCTGCGGCGGTCACACCGAGAACAGCAAGGGCGTCTTCGGCGACTCTTTTGAGCCACTTGTCGGTGTGCCCTGTCCCTATTGCCAGGACGTTGCCAAGCCCGATGCCTTCTTCTGGCCGATGGTGCAGTTTGACCAGAACGATGTGACAGCAAGACTGGTGCAGCGCTATCCCGATCTCAAGCCGCTCGGTGAAATTGTAGACATTCAGCCAGCCAAGCAAAGTGACTATGGAACATTTGCGCGGCTGACTCTGGTTAAGCTTGTCGGCTCAAGCGGCAAGAGTCATCTTTTGCGAGGTGAGGATTTACGTCTTACCCTCGATCCGACCGGGCGGCGATTAAAAAGCACCATTTGCCGCATAGTCAAGTGGGACAGCCAATGGGCGTTCTTGGCAGGTCAAGGCTGGGGACACGGCGTCGGAATGTGCCAATGCGGCGCTGAGGGCATGGCCAGACAAGGAGCAGCCGCAACAGAAATACTCCAGCATTACTACCCCGGATCCAAGATCAGAAAACTCTACTGAACGAATCAATCGAGCATTTGCCCAGGCGGCCATGGCAGAACATGTCAAAGGGGGCAGGTTAGGGCAGGCCAGCCAAAGGAATTATCTTCATACGTTGGGCAAATTCATGCTATAATCCTGGGGACGTATGCGTGACAAACTGACTGATCAGTACTCTGGTGACAGACAGATGGTTGGGCAAATCGTAAAAACCCATATCGCCGATATTCCTCCGCCGTATTTGGTGAAATGACCGATTTCCAAATTCTCCATCGAGACACCAATTGCGATGCTCGCCACGGTGTTCTGACTACCGGGCACGGCAGGGTCGAGACCCCATGTTTCATGCCGGTGGGCACCGCCGGCGCGGTAAAGGGAATCACGCCGCAGCAGTTGAAAGAGACCGGCGCCGATATGATTCTGGCCAATACTTATCACCTTATGCTGCGGCCCGGCGTCGAGGCGGTTGAGCAGTTGGGCGGGCTTCACACGTTCATGGCCTGGGAGGGGCCAATAACAACCGATAGCGGGGGATACCAGGTCTTTTCGCTTAGCCGGCTGACCCGGGTGGACGACGACGGCGTTGAATTTGCCAGTCACGTGGACGGCAGGAAAATATACCTGGACGCCGAAAGCGCCACCGAGATACAGAATCGCCTGGGCGCGGACGTCATCATCTGTCTGGACCAATGTGTCCCTTTTGCCGCCGATGAATCCCAGCTACGGCAAGCCGTGGCCAGAACCATTCGCTGGGCCAGACGCGCCAAACAGGCACATGCCAACGCCGGCCAACTGCTGTTTGCCGTCGTCCAGGGCGGGACCAACCTTCAACTGCGAGCCGACTGCGCTTCAGAACTTGTCAAAATGAATTTTGACGGGTATGCTATCGGCGGACTTAGTGTGGGTGAAGGGCACGAAGACATGATAAGAACGGTAATTCATACGGCACAGTTGCTGCCATACGGTCTGCCGCGCTACTTGATGGGTGTCGGCACGCCGGCCGATATAGTCGCCGCAGTCGGAGCCGGCGTTGATATGTTCGATTGCGTTCTGCCCACCCGAAACGGGCGCAACGCCTTTGCTTTCACCGGGGCCGGTCCGGTCCGGCTGCGAAACAGCGCCCACATGAACGACCATAGGCCGGTCGAACCCGGCTGCGACTGCTACTGCTGCAACCATTTTAGCCGGGCCACACTGAGGCACTTTTTCAACATCGGCGAGATGCTCGGCCCAATCCTGGCATCGATTCACAACCTCAGGTTCTATCAGAGACTCATGGCCGAAATAAGGCACGCGCTGAAAAACAACGAGTTTGCGGCTTGGGCAGGCCACAAAGTTGAAAAATACCGGTCGCTCGACCAGTCAAAGAATACCGAATAAATTCCATAAATGCGCTGTAAAGTAGAGCGAGTGCGGGATATAAAATAGGTCGACACCCTGCTTGGCAGTCTGTCGGCTGCCGCGTAAGATATACCGGATACGATTTACAATAAAGGAAAGACAAAAATGGATTATTTCAACGTATTGGCTCGAGCCTGGGCAGAAGAGGCGCCTTCGCAGATTACCTCGGAGCGGCCGAGTGCCCAAGGCGAAGCGGTAACAACTGTACCGGCCGACCCCAATGTTCCTGTGCCCGGAACGGAACGAACCAGGCAGACCAGCCCGCTCAACTTCATTCTGCTGGGATTGATGTTCGTGGTAATGTACCTGCTGCTCTTCAGGGGGCCACGAAAAAAACAGCAGCAGCACAAACAAATGGTGCAGCAGTTGGAGAAAAATGACCGGGTGCGCACGATCGGCGGGATTATCGGAACCGTGGTTGACGTCAAGGCAGACGAGATCACGCTAAAAGTCGACGAATCAAATAATACCAAGATCAAGGTTATATCTTCAGCTATCAGCAGGAATCTGTCGAAAGATGAGAAGTAGGTCCGGCTGATACGGATTTAGCAGAAAGAAATCAAACCGAATCCTGACCATGATAGGAAGTGATTATGGGCAAAAACCTGTGGCCTAAGACCATTTTGGTTATTGTTCTGGTAGCAGCGGCCGGCTGGACCCTCTACCCCCCGAGCAAGACCTTGAAGCCCGGCATCGATCTGGCCGGTGGCATAAGCCTTATCTATCAGATCGACACCGAGGGTCTCGAGGACGCCGAAACGAAGGACCTGGCCCAGCGAATGATTACTGTTTTGCGAAAGCGAATAGACCCGGCCAACATCCAAAACCTTGTTTGGCGGCCTCAGGGCAACACCCGCTTTGAGATACAGATGCCGTTGGCCAGCGCGGAAACCCGCGTGAAACGACAGAATTACGAAGAATCTCTCTACCAATTGCTCGAAGAAAACGTGAATCCCGCCAGTGTGATCAGCTCGCTGCGCAAGCCCGCAGAGGAGCGGGCAAACGATTTTGAGAAATTCGCCCATGGCGACCCCAACAGACTGGCCACCTTGCAGAGCATTGCCGCCATTTATGACGAACGCAAGGAGTTGCAAGACAGAAGGGATCAGCTCGAGCCCCGCTTGAAAGTGACGGAGGCGATGCTATCAGCATCAGGCCTCGACCTTGAGAAGATACAGCAGCGGATGAATGATTGGGCCAAGCTCGATGACCCGAATCGCCAGGAAGCGCTGAAGCAATTCCTGGGTTCTGAAGAAAAGCTGGACCTGCTGACCGACTATGTACGGACACACACGGAGTGGGCCAAGGTGCTCGATCAGTTGACCGACCCGAAATCCGGCAAGAACGTTAAATACGAGGAGGCCCAAAGAGAGCTGGATAAGCTGAACCTGACACAGGAGCAGCTAAGTGTCGTGCTGGACCTGCCGGCCAAGTCATCCGATAGAAAGCTGCGAATCCAACAGCTCCAGGCTGAGTTTCCGGACCGGGCGGCGAAGATCGAGCGAGTGGCCGCCGCGTTTGACGAGTACCGCCCATACCGAGGAAGACTGGACGACCCCTCAGATCTGCGGCGAATATTAAAAGGGGCCGGCATCCTGGAATTCAGAATCCTGCCCACGCAAGGAGGTTCCGATTTGACAGCCGATGTAATAGAGAATTACGTCGCATCCTTGAGGGTAAAGGGCCCTAAGTACGCTTCGGACAACAGATATATATGGTGTGAAGTGGAGAGTGTCAGCGACTGGATTGCGGTCGATGAGCAGGGCCGCGCGTATGTCAGGGTCCGCGACTCACAAGAGCAGCCGGCTATTGTCGCCCCATTTGGCAATAAATACTACGTTCTGGCAAGCAATAAGCCTAATGAAACGATACTGCACACCCCGGGCGCCAAGGAGTGGAAACTGGAGAAAGCCGAGCCTACAACGGACCGAATGGGCCGAAGGGCAATAGGTTTCAAAGTGGACGATAGAGGAGGAAGGCTGTTCTATAACGTGAGCGGCAAGAACATTGGTCGGCCACTCGCCATCCTGCTCGATGGGCTGGCTATATCCGCGCCCACAATTCAGAGCCGCCTGAGGACCGACAACCAAATAACGGGCAGCTTTACACAGACCGAAGTGACAGACATGGTCAACAAGCTGAACGCCGGTTCTTTGCCCGCCAGACTCATAGAGCAGCCTATCTCTGAGGTAGTGATCGGCCCATCGATCGGAGCGGACAATCGCGACCAGGGCATTCGGGCCGGCATCATCGGCCTGATGGGCGTGATTGCCTGCATGCTTGTCTACTACACGCTGGCCGGCTCCATCGCCGATATGGCATTGCTCATGAACCTGCTGTTTACCCTGGCGATAATGGCCGGACTGCGAGCAACCTTCACCTTGCCAGGCATCGCCGGCGCCATCCTGACTATAGGCATGAGCGTGGACGCCAACGTACTGATCTTCGAAAGAATCCGCGAGGAACAGCAAAAAGGCTCGTCTCTGCGCACCGCCATAAAGAACGGCTATGAAAGAGCGTTCAGCGCCATCTTCGATTCCAACCTGACGACCGTTATCTCAGCGGCGATTCTGTACTGGGTTGCTTCAGAGGACATAAAAGGCTTTGCCATAGTGCTTATGCTCGGCCTTGCCTCAAGCATGTTTACGGCGCTGTTCGTGACTCGGGTCACCTTCGACTGGCTGGTGTCAAAGCGGCTGATTAAAGAACGTCTTATCATGCTGCAGCTTATACGCAAGCCCAATATTAACTGGATGCGCTTCAGGCCGATTTTCATAGCCATCTCCGCGGTGCTGACCATAGGAGGGCTGGCCATTTTCTTCACCAGAGACGATGCGAAAAACAACAAATACGACATCGAACTTACCGGCGGGACAAGTGTACAAATCAACCTGAGAGAAGGTGTAAACCTGTCCCGTCAGCAGGTGGAAGACAGAATACATCGGGCCGGCCTTGATCTGAACAACCCCGCCCTGGCTGCCGCAAACGTCTATAGCGTCGGCAGAACCGGCAGGTCTTACGAAATTACTACAACCGCCGCCAACAAGATCACTGCAACCGTGACTTTCCCTCAGTCCGAGGACCCAACACAATACACGGTCGAGACCATAACCGCCGCCATCAATGAGGCTCAAGCCAAATTTGACCGCAAGTTGAGCAACTTAACGGTGACCAGGACCAGCGCAAACAGTCCTTCCTTTACGGTATCTACCAGCCAGATAAGTCCCACGCTGGTTGAAAATGTGCTGGCTTCGGCATTTCCGAACGCAACTATCTCAGAGCCGGAAGTTGACGAGGTGGTAAACGATGCCATAAAAACCGCCTTTGCTGACGATCTGGAAATCCTGTCCAATCTTGAGCCCGAGATAACGTCTAAGGAACAAATAACGCTGGAGCTGGCCGATTCGTACCCTGAGCTCAGTGGATTTCTCGGTGGAATCAAGATCACCTGCACGCTCAAGCGAACAGCCACACCACAGGAGATTGATCAACGCTTCCGGGCCCTGCGATTCAAGCCCGAGGCGCAAGGCCTCAACTGGTATACCTACGAGATTCTTGGTGCGGATGCGACACCGGTCGAGCCAAACCAGCCAATAGGCTCTTTCGCCTACGTCAGCGCCGAGCCTGAAGCCGCTTTTCGCCAGCTTTCCAAGGACGAGTGGACTCAGTTTGAGCAGAACGAAACGGCGAAGGTCCTGGCGGCAACCACCCTGGAAACGTCTCTGCCGCGGGTGACCCAGATAAGTCCCTCCGTAGGAGCCGAGGCCAGAACACGAGCATTGGTTGCCATCGTGCTGTCACTGTCGGCACTTCTGACTTACATCTGGTTCAGGTTCGGCAACCTGCGCTACGGCTTAGGTGCCGTCGCCACGCTTTTCCACGATACCTGCGCTACCCTCGGCGCGGTCACGGCGTGTACCTACATTGCGGGAACAATTATCGGCCAGAAGCTTCTGATCGGAGACTTCAAAATTGACCTGGCAATGATAGCAGCCTTTTTGACCCTAATTGGATATTCGCTCAATGACAGCATCGTCATCTACGACCGCATCCGCGAAAATCGCCGCAAAGGAACTCTGACGCCCCAGATAATAAACAACAGCATCAACGAGACACTGTCCAGAACCTTGCTGACGGGTATCACCACGCTGCTTGTCGTGCTAATTATGTACATCTTTGGCGGTCCGAGGCTGCGAGGATTCAATTTTGCACTAATCTTTGGAATGCTCGTGGGCACCTATTCTTCGATTGCGATATCGGCGCCCGTGCTGCTGCTTGGCGTGAAGACCTCCGGCAGTAAAACGAGATAGCCGCGCACGTGGTGCCGCGACTGTCTGCCAAAGCAAGAGCCCAGGCGACAGAAAAATGCACAAGGATTTCAAGATAGGAATGCTTGTGGGGCTGGTACTGGCTATGGCGGCTACGCTGTGGCTGGCGACCCGCCCCAGCCTGACACCGGCAGCAGGAATGCCGGATTC
>CAZPJZ010000123.1:0-6483 GCA_964586995.1 uncultured Pirellulales bacterium
ACTATTGTACACCTTTTGGCAGGTGCTGCAACTGAAAGAACGGCAGACCATCCTTCAGCAAGGATTCGGGCCTCCGCCGTAAGGCGTCCCCTAGCGGACTGGCAAGGCCTCGGCCTCAGTTCAAGCCGAAGGCCGTATTCTGACTTAAACTGTTTGCATTGCCGGGCCTGACCGGGCAAAATGATGCCCGCCTAGGGCGTCCCCTAGGGAGTGCAGAATGTGCATTGACGGAGAAGACTTGTATAAGAGATCTGCGAAAGGGCCGACTATGTGCAATGCTAAACTTCATAAAGGCACCTGGCTTCTGCTGTGGCTGTTACTTGGCAGCATATTTTTAGCAGAGATGCGGGCCAGGGCGGTTTCCCAAAACCCGGGCAATCCGGCGGCGGATAGCCGCTTTGACCGGCATGGTTTCCTGAAGGTCAATGGGAGCGCCCGGCTGATTATCGGTTTGTATGAGCTGCCCAAGGAAGATGAGAAGCTCAAGGAGATAGTCGATAACGGCTTCAATCTGGTGCGGGTCTCACAGGATACTCAGGCTCTGGATCGCGTGTACAAGCACAAGCTCTATGCGTGGATTTGTCTGGGTTCTGCGGCGACACTTGCTGCTAATGACGATAAAGCCGAGCAGAAACTCACGGCGATCATAGACCGATTCAAGAGCCACCCGGCACTATTGGTTTGGGAGCTGCCCGATGAGGCCGTCTGGAACATCTGGTGGTCACGTTTTGGCTGGATTTTTGGCCAGCAGCAGCGCGAGTTGCGCAGCCATATCGAAGCCGCGCACGCGGGGGCCGAATTGCTGCCGCTGTTGGACAAGGCTGAGGATTACACTCAGCGCGGACTGTACGGACAAGCCGAGGAAATCTACACCAGCCTATGGGCCAAACTCGGGCTGAAAAACCCGCACCCCGACTGGAAGATGTCGCTGTGCCCGGCCGAAGCGGACGAATTGACCGATGCAATTTCCCGCGGGTGCCGAGTGGTAGGGCAACTGGACCCAAAACACATTATCTGGCAGAACCATGCCCCGCGAAACTCGGTTGAGCGCTTGCGGAAGTACAATCAAGCCGTTGATGCTGCCGGCTGTGACATCTATCCCGTGCCGTTTAATTATGGTGTTGGGCACAGCGATCTAAAGGACACAAATGTGAGTTCCGTGGGGGCGTACACCGACCGCATGCGGCAGGCCGCGCCGGGTAAATCAATCTGGATGGTCCTGCAGGGATTTGGCTGGCGCGACCTGGGCGAATCGGACAAAGCCGATCCGGACCCTGGCAAAGGCCGGCGACCCAATCTTCATGAGACCAGATTCATGGCTTATGACGCCATCGTGCACGGTGCCAACGCCATCCTGTACTGGGGCACACATTACATCGAAAAAGACAGCCGCTTGTGGCGTGACTTGATGAAAGTGGCCCGGGAGCTGCGCGCCTTGGAGCCTGCAATCCTGGGGCAGCACTCGGAGCGCACGCCAACTGTCACTGCCGACGAGACCTATGGTTCGATTGACGGCCAGGGGCCGCGATTGATGCTTCGTAAAACACAGGACCAGTGGGTGCTGCTCGCGGTGAACGAGCACAGCCAGGGCATCTCCTTCACCGTCAGCAACCTGCCTGACGAATTGGAGGGCAGGACTCTCTACCGACTTTACTCGGATGAGACTCACATCGTAAGGCTCCAGAGCATACGCGATGGGATTGGCGGCTTCGGCGTGCACATTTATGCCACCAGCCGGCACTTCGAACAATAGAGCGGCCCTGCCCAGAGGCGGGACCCCGCCCCTGCTTTCGCAGGGGTCGAGGAATCTGGTCCCGAAATAGCGCTGTGACCAGGTCGCACGGGGTAGACCCCTCGACCGGGCTCGGGGCACGTCTCTGCGGACTCCGCGGTAAAAAGCTGCTGGGTTGGGCGGGGGCTAAAAAACCCCTTGCGGCGTCCACTGACAGGCGGTAGATTGTGCAACCTGTGCCAGAATTCTGGCGAGTTTCTCACAGTATTTGGAAATCGAAGTTGGACATACATTAACTTTCTAAAGTCCGGCAGAAGGTTTGCTCAGCTTGCTGGATGCTCGATACTGGATGCTCGATACTCGTCTAATATCGAGTATCGAAAATCGAGCATCGAGAATCGCTATGTATGCGCTAATTGCAATGGCTTTGGCACTGGCCCTGCTGGTTGTCCTGCTGCGTCTGAAGGTCAGACTCGGACGTTCGATGCTCGTGTCATCCTTTAGCCTGGCAGTACTTCTGCGCGTGACCCCGAGCCAGTTCTGGCAAACCGTAGCTCAGGAATGGCACAATAAACCCCTCAGTCAAACTACCGGCTACCTTTTGGTGACATTGACCGCACTGGTCATGCTCGTTAATGCACTCGGAACGGCGATGAAACAGACGGGTGTATCGCAGCGCCTGGTGCCGGCCCTGCAAGGACTGTTCAGAAGCCGGCGTTTTGCCTTGGCCGCCGTCCCGTTGATTATGGGCATGCTGCCCACGCCGGGCGGAATCATGCTGTCGGCACCCATGGTTCGTGACCTCGGCGATCACGTCGGAGTGGACCGGCCCCGCCTGGCAGCTATCAACTTTTTCTTCCGTCACCAGTGGGAGACAGTCTGGCCGCTTTTCCCCTCCGTGCCATTGATTCAGGGCATGTTCGGCATATCCGCCCTTGCACTGATTTCGCACAATATCGCTATCATGCTGCTGGGCACACTCGGCGGTTTGGTGTTCCTGCTGCTTCCAGCCATCCCGCCGCGAGGCGAACAGAAAGCGTCTGCCATAAGATTTGTGAACCATTTGCATGGTTTGGCCCACGCTTTCTGGCCGATTGCGTTGGTGGCGGTGTTGTACGCCGTCGCCAATATCCCTCCGGCGGCCGGGCTGATGCTGGCTATATGCATCTTCCTGAGTTTCCATAAGGTGCCCTTACATCGCTGGGCGGCGATCTTCAAATCGGGTGTGGAGGCGGATTTTGCGCTGTTGATATTGGGGGCGCTGCTGTTCAAGCTGAACCTGGAGGCGGGCCGGGCGATCCCAGAAGTAGTACAGTTCCTGTCGGACATGAACGTGCCCGAGCACTTGGTCATCTTCCTGCTGCCCATGCTCGTCGGCTTTCTCACCGGTGTGACTATGCCGACCGTGGCGATTACCTTTCCGTTCCTGGCCCCTTTCATCGGCGCAGGTCCGCAGGCAAAAATTGGACTTCAGACCTTGGCCTTTTCGGGCCTGATCTGCGGACTTCTGCTGACGCCGGTGCATTTATGCCTGGCGCTTTCAGCAAGTTACTTCGAAGCTGCCCTTCCGAGAATTGTGCTGAAGCTGCTGGGCCCTGTCGCCTTCGTTGCGGCTGCCGGCGTTTTAATGGCGCTACTGGCCAGGCATGGAGCGTGATAGAGCTAAAAGCGGTTATTGCTTATCCCATGCTGAGGCGGTATTCTGGTGCCGCAATTGACTTGCAGATGGCGGCGTGGGCAAGGGGTCGCTTGTGTCTCATATCAACATAGAGATAAAGGCTCGGTGTGCTGATCCGGATAGTATCAGGAACGTATTGAAAACCAACCATGCCGATTACAAGGGCACGGACTGCCAGACGGACACATATTTCAACGTGCCACGCGGCAGACTGAAGCTCAGGCAGGGTAATATCGAGAACAGCCTGATTTTCTATAGCCGGCCCGACCACGCCGGACCCAAAGAATCCGAGGTTTTTATATACCGGCCTGAAGCTATGTCCAGCCTGAAAGAATTATTGACCAGCGTTTTACACGTTTTGGCCACGGTCAAGAAGAAACGTGAGATCTACTTCATAGAGAATGTCAAATTCCACATTGATGAGGTCGAAAACCTCGGCGCTTTTGTAGAGATCGAGGCAATTGACACTTCGGGCGACACGGCGAGAGACGGACTGAGAGAACAATGTGAGCAATATATGAGACTATTTGCCATCGCTGAGCAGGACCTAATCGGCTGCTCTTACAGCGACCTGCAGATGGAGAAAGGGCACAAACCTCTTAGCGGAGATTGAATTATGCACCTGCTTAATCAAGACAAGAAGATGAAAAGGAAAGAGCTTATATGCTGTCGGCACCACAAGACAGAAGTAAAGAGTGCCCTTCAATGCCGCCTCTTGATTTCTGTCGCTCTTTTGGCCAATATCACTCTGCTTGCCGCCGAGCGGAAACCTCCGGAGGCCTGGATAAGAGTCGGAGACCTTGGTCCAAAACCAAAGCACGTTACCCAGGCGTTCCCTTTATCTGACCAGAGTAACGAGGGCAACTGGAAAGAGTATGCGTTGTTAAGCGACGAATTCGACGGCGCCAAATTAGATCCCAACAAATGGTGGCCAAAGAATCCCGGCTGGCTGGGTAGGCAGCCAGCTTATTTCTACCCCGGCAATGTGAGCCTAAGCGATGGCAAGCTGCACCTGACGATGAAGAAAGAAGAGGTGCCCGAGATGCCCAAAGACAAAAGCTATCACACTTACACATCTGCGGCCGTCCAAAGCAAAACAAGGGTCAAATATGGTTATTTCGAAGTCAAGTGCAAGCCCATGAAATCACACGGTTCGAGTTCTTTCTGGTTTTACGACAGCACCAACGAGCTGTGGACGGAAATTGACGTATTTGAAATTGGTGGAGGTGCCCCCGGGTTTGAGCGGAAATACAATATGAATGTGCATGTTTTCAGAACGCCAGAAGAGAAAAAGCATTGGTCCATGCACGCAGAATGGATAGCACCGGCGGACTTGGCGGATGATTATCATGTTTGTGGATTGGAATGGGACCAGGAAAAGATTAGATGGTATTTCGATGGCGTCCTGGTTAGATGGGTCCAGAACACGCATTGGCATCAGCCTTTGACCTTGAATTTCGACAGTGAAACCATGCCCAATTGGTTCGGACTGCCACGAGATAGCGATCTGCCTTCAACGTACAGCATTGACTACGTCAGAGCCTGGAAGAAGGGCCCCGCTTCGCGGGAGCCCAAGACGACAGCCAGCCAGAGTCGTTCTGAAACAACCTATCAGATATACCCAGCCACTGTGGATTCACAGGAAGAGTTTGAAAAAATCGCAAATTCTCTTAAGCCCGGCGATGAGCTCGTATTACATGGAGGAGTCTATTCACAAAGCGACCGCCGGGCAGTTACAGCCAGGGGCACCGCCGACAAACCTATCGTCATCCGCGCCGTGGACGGGGAAACGCCGATACTTACCCGTCCTGCCGACAATATCGACAGGCATAACAACGTCGAGTTCGTCGATTGCTCGTATCTGATTATTAGAGGAATAAGTTTCAAAGGCGGCAGTTCTGGAGTGCGGTTCATTGGCGGACACCACATCACATTCGAAGATTGCGAAATTTGCGACACCGGCAACAATGCACTGACAATGAATAGCGGCCACTGCGATGCCTTTATCATTCGGAGAAACCATATTCATCACACCGGCTTGAGTAAGTCGGGCGCCACCGAGGGAGAAGGCATGTATATCGGTGTCCACAACGGATCCCGTATAACAACTAATACACTGGTTGAAGGCAACTATATTCATCATTTGCGCAGCACCAGCGACGGCGGAAACGATGGCATCGAAATTAAGTTCGGGTCGTACAATAATATCGTCCGCGATAACGTGATCCACGATACGAACATTGGCCGACAGTATCCGGGGATATTCGTATATGGCGGGGGTAAAGGCATGAACATCGTGGAAGGAAACGTCATTTGGAACGCCGGTGAAGGAATCCAGGTAGTTTCCGATGCGATTGTGCGAAATAACGTCATTTTTGACTGTTCCGCAACGGGAATCACAGCAGCACCGCATGCCGCGGTATCCCAGATGCGCAATGTTACTATTGTCAATAATACGCTCGCGAATCACCCCAGAGGCGTTTTGATTCGGTGGTCCAGAGCAACGAACATGATCTTCAGCAACAATGCTATCTACTGTCCTGGATTCACGGCTATTGATGCTTCTGGAATTGACACCGCCGCCATGAGTGCCAACTATGTCGAAGGCCGGTTGGCGGGCGTGACAATTGATAATTCGCGTTTCTACGACGGAGGGACAATTTCACAGGCATTTGTCTCGCCAATCGAAAAGGATTTCTGGCCGAAACCAGACTCGCTGCTCGCAGAGCATGCAAATCTTTTGACGTTGGTGCGTACGAATCCGAAGGGCGTGCGACAAATCCCGGCTGGCAGATACAGGCGGGATTTAAGGGCGGCCGCTAACTGCAAATATGCTGGATGAGATTCAATTGTGAAGGAGATCAGATAATGAGAGAGCCAACAACAACTCGGCGAAATCTTTTGCAGGCTACGGCGGCGGGAGCCATGGGAATCATTCTGGCAGGACCGAAGAAAGTCTCGGCGGCAGGATTCGGGGCGGTAAGGATTGAGGAGCCGTTTCACGGAGCCGTCTTGAATCAAAGACACGGAGAGAAAGTCAACGGCGGCTTGAAAATCCGCGTGTCCGGCCAGG
>CAZPJZ010000124.1:0-6471 GCA_964586995.1 uncultured Pirellulales bacterium
GCCGTCCGTTGTATAGTAGATAGTGGCACCATCTGTCGCAGTGCTGAGCGTCAGATAAAAGTACTCATCATAGAAGCCGTGATCGTGGCTGAACCTGGGTTCCTCAACAAAGCCTTCGTAAACGCCAATATTCGACGAGCCTGGACTGGGAAAGGCCATCAGTCGCAAATTGCCGCTGCCATCGGGGAAGCGGCCAAACGAGATGTCGGCGCTCTGCTGGCCAAAGCTGATGCGGTCGACCAGGGTGCGACCATCGACATCAAACAGGGCCAGGTCCTCACCGGCTGAGGCAAGCTGAAAATTCGCATGTAGGCCCGAGTCCCCGATATCGTTGTCGGCCCATATCAGCAGGTACCCGTGTGCATCAATGGTCGTGACGGAGGGATTGCCCTTGGGAATCTGCCATTTCGTAGGCATGTCCAGGTCATCGGTCAGGTACATGCCCGCCATATCTATGGCGTGGCTGCCGTGGTTGTAGATCTCGATCCAGTCCTCGTACTGGCCTTGCGGATCCGGCGTGATACTGGCATTGGATGCCATCACCTCGTTAATCACCAGAGGCACGCCGGCCTTGTGCCAGTCTTCGGCAAGCAGCCCGAAGTCAAGCATATCGACACAATCGTCGCCGTTCAGGTCGGCGGCACTCTCCGGAGGCTCCAGCCACTTTTCGGCCAAAAGCGAGAGGTCGTCCACATCGACCTGGCAATCCTCATTCAAATCACCTATCGGGCAGCTCGCTGATAGAAATCCGGCATAGAATAACAGACAAAGCACCGACGCCAACCAAATTCTCATAGGCCTGGTTACCTTCCTTCTTGCTTCAAATCGGCAGTTCAGCCGAATAAACATACATCGCCGTGTGCTCGGGGTTTGCTCTGCGGCTTCTTGGAGAGTGACACTGCTGCAATGCACAAACCTTGAAACAGCAAAATCCCATGGGTCGATTTTACTTATTTTAACATATCTCAAGCAACCAAATCAACGCTTTTGTTTGAATATCAGTAATCAGCCCGGCACAGCCTCTACTACGGTATATGACGCTGCTAAGACCGATATTGTTGCAAGAGCGTTCTCAAAACGCCATCCGGACAATGATTTTGCAGGCCCTGGCTGATTACCACGCTACATGGAACATCTGTGACCTGCGTATACTATATCAGCCATGCCGGCGTTTTGCTGCGGAGGGTTACATCCCTCTGGCCTCCACGGGGCATCCTGGCAGCTTCCAGCGTCGCGGGAGAGTCTGCTGTCCTGAGAGTAAGGATGTGGCGGCTGGGAAGGCTTAAATATCACAAATAGAAACTCAAAATTGTGGAGTCGCCGCCCCGCGGCTACGAGGTCCTCAATTTTGCATTTTGACTTTTGATTTTCTGTAAATCGGGGAGACAGGATTTGAACCTGCGACCTCTGCGTCCCGAACGCAGCGCTCTAGCCAAGCTGAGCTACTCCCCGATCAATCAAACTGGAACTGTACCACATCAATTTTCGGATTGCAAGCTACAATAAATTGACCGGGTCGATATCTATGGCGACCTTGACGGCTGGCCTAACGGGCTGCTCCGCCCGCAACGCGGTAAATAATTCGCGCAGAGTCCCCGACTGCGGAGCCTGCACGACAATTTGCATCCTGTGAAAACGCTGTATTCGACTGATCACCGCCGGCATAGGCCCCCGAACAAGTGCGGTGAGTCCGTCGCGCTGGACGATCCGGTCCAGTTTCTGACGCATCCTGCTGCACGCCAGCTCAAGTCTTTGGAAATCTCGATCGCGCATGGTTATGGCCGCCAGTCGCCAGAAAGGCGGCAGATTACATGCCTTGCGATGCTTTAGCTCCTCGGTGACAAAACCATTGAAATCATCTTTGAGCGCATACTGTATGGCCGACTGATCCGGAAGAAATGTTTGAACGAAGACCATCCCTTTTTTGGCCGACCGTCCCGCTCGACCGGCCACCTGAGAGATTAATTGAAAGGTCCGTTCGTTGGCCCGGAAATCCGGCAGGTAAAGGCAGGTGTCGGCGCTTATCACGCCGACCAGCGTCACGTTCGGAAAGTGCAGGCCTTTTGCGAGCATCTGTGTGCCCACCAATACGTTGATTCGGCCCTGCCCGAAGTCGTTCAGGACGCGGTAGTAGTCGCGGCTGGCCATTGAGTCGCTGTCAACTCTGCAGACACGAGCCTGGGAAAACTTGGCAGTCACTTCCTCTTCGAGGCGTTGCGAGCCGAGTCCTATCATAGCCATTTTTTTGCCGCATAGCGGGCACCTCCGGGGCACCAGCGTCTGAGCAAGGCAATAATGGCATACCGCGTAACCGTAGTTTATATGTTTTGCAGTAACGGTTTGCAGCCGGTCGGAAGTGCGAGCTTTGTGAAAGGTCAGCGTGACATCGCAGTTGCGGCAGTGCAAAGTATGCTTGCAGGAGGAACAGAACACAAAATTACTGTAACCCCGTCTGTTCAAGAATAGAATCGCCTGGTCGTTTTTTGCCAGGGTCGCCTTCAGATGCTCGGCTAAGGGCTCGCTGATGAGATTGAGGCCGTCTCGCGCATAACCTCCTTGACGCAAATCAACGAGCCGCATTTCAGGCATGGGCAGGTTCATCACCCGTTTTGGCAAGCGAACCAGGCTGAAATGTTTCTTGTCGCGGCAATTGTGCAGCGTCTCCAGCGACGGCGTGGCGCTTCCCAATAGGCAGTGCGCATTTGCCAGTTGCGCCCGTTTTATTGCTACGTCTCTGCCGTGATACCGCGGCGCGGTATCCTGCTTGTAGCTCGGCTCATGCTCTTCATCGACAACGATAAGTGCGAGCTGAAATAGTGGAGCAAAGATCGCCGAGCGGGCACCAATAACAACGTCTGCGTCGCCGGACTTTATTTTGTGCCACTGAGCGTTGCGCTGGGCCGCCGTCAAGCCCGAATGCATGACGGCGATTTTTCTGAACCGCGAACTGAATCGCTGGACCGTTTGAGCGGTAAGGGCAATTTCAGGAAGAAGAACGATGGCCGTCCGGCCTCTGCTTAAAGCCGCTTCAATCGCTCGTATATAAAGCTCCGTCTTGCCGCTATCTGTCACGCCGTGTAAAAGCGTAACGCCAAACTGCCCGGAGCCAATCTTGTCCTCTATGTGGGCCAGAGCCTTCTGCTGGTCTTCATTAAGGACCACCTTTTCCATCGTTATCGACATGCCCTTCGGAATCGCAGGCAAGGATTTCAAAATTATCTTTTCGGCTATCTTTATGATGCCTTTTTGTACCAACTTCTTTATGGATTCTTTGCCACAGCCGATAGCCTGCAGAACTGCCTGCAGCTCCAAGGCTTTTTCCGAATCGAAAGCTCCTCTTTCCTGCAAATGGGTGACAATCTGCTTTTGTCTCGTTCCTTTCAGACGCCCCACCATTTCACCGATATCCCCGGCGGCGCCGGCCAGATAGAGATATTTGCCCTTTCTGGCCCCCGCCCCTTTTTTCACCGGCCCAGGGACCATCGCGGCTAAGACCTGGCCAAGTGGACAAACGTAGTAACCGCTGATCCACCGGGCCAATTCCATAAGTTCGGCCCCTACCAAGGGCTCGTTATCGATGACCTTGCTGACCGCTTTGAGCCTGTGCCTGACATCCTTGCCGGCAAAAGACTGCTCAAACGGAATGTCGCTATCTACGCAAAAGCCCTGCTCAAGCTTGTTCCTCTTGCCGAAGGGGACTTCGACTCGCTGGCCCGGCTCTATCGGCCAGAGCTCATCCGGCACAGCATAGTCGAACTCCGCATCCGCCGCCGACTCAAACGCCACACGGATAATATGATTGCACACCTGCTCGGCTTCTTCGGCAAACAAATTTGTGGTTTGGTATTTACTCATATAGAAACCCACGGTCAAACCGCAGCAAAGCAACCCCCCGGCAAAACCGAGCGCTAAATATCTATCCCCACGTTTTACGTCGGGTCTTCATGTGGTGCTCCTTGGTTTCAAAAGACGCCAAAGGCCATTACCGGCGCACCAGGAAAAGCCACCGATGAATCTGAATGTCCCAAGACAATACCATCGTTCAGGCAAAGAATTGTATCGAGCAGTTTTCCAAAGGCATTATAGATTTTTGCCACCGCCTGGCCCTTCTTGACCAGGTCGCCAGGCTGAACCAGAAATCTGATAACGCCGCTGGTGGAACTGACCGGCAGAGACGAAAACCGCAGGGCCTTGCCCTTTACTGCCTTTGGGAGCTGAAAGATGAAATCTTGTTCCGGCTTTTTCATCATTTCCAGATATGCCAGGATGCCAAGGATAGATTTAACGCCATATTCTACATTTTCCTCGTTGACGACGTAGGATTCGCCCAGCTCAATGGTTAAAGCTGCGACATTGTGCGCAAGCAGACTATACGAAAAGGAATGTTTTATATTTTCTGTGTCCCGAACGACCGGGAATCCAGCTTTTTCAGCGACCTTGACGGCGAATTCATGAGCTTGTTTATTGGTGGGGACTGGATTGGGGTCAACAATTGTATGCGGAATTGACTTCATCCAATCATTGTGAAGGTCCAAGACGAGGTTGGGATTTGTCTGCCTGATGGTTGTAAATATTTTGTCGGCCATTCGTTCCGCCAGAGATCCATTTTTGTCACCAGGAAAGGACCGGTTCAGGTCTTCCCGGCTGATGGTGATATTTCGCGAGCCCGATTCGAACCCGATCGGATTCATCAGGGGAAAGGCGTGCACCGAGCCTTTTATAAGCGGCTGCTTTCGGAGTTTCTTGAAGACTTCCTGAATAGTGACTATTCCGGTTACTTCATCGCCGTGTATACAGCCGGTCAGCCAGACTACCGGCCCGGGATTTACGCTTTCAACCGCCATAGAGGGCAACCGCCGCCTCGACAAATCCGAACCGGTCAAAATCTTCAAAAACGAATATCTTACTTTTTGCAGAAGGTGTTTATTTTTATGTGGTTTGACCATTTTCTCTTTCCCATGCCGGATGCCCCTGCGTCTGGCCCATACAATTTTGTCGGCCCGGACGGCAGGATGTAACTTCGAACAAATTCGGATTTGACCGCTGAATGCCGGGCAAATTGCTTCCCGTCACGTAATAGAAGTGCCGTCACCGCATCAAAAGCAGGCATAATATAACCGGTTCACCGCAAAATTTGTGTGTCCCACGTTTAGTTCCAGCTCGCCACGAGCTTTTGAGCCAAACAATATTGCCCGCGTTACAGGCAAATCCGACTTCAAGGCTCTGGCCGCTTCGAGTATGGATTCCCGCTCTTTCCGGGAAAGTTTTGCAGTTTCGAGTGTTTTCATCGTTCGCCTTTCTCCGCGAATAATCTGATCAAAGTGACTCTTTGAGCTCAAAATGCCTGGTGGCTACTTCGTTAATGTGATCGCCGATCGCCAAAGAGGCCGTTGCGGCCGGCGATGGTGCGTTCAAGACGTGGATGGAGTTTGCCCGCCTTTCGATCCTGAAATCGTCAATCAGACCGCCGTCCGAGGCCAGAGCCTGCGCCCGCACGCCGGACTGTCCGGGCTTTAAGTCGTCTGACTCCAGCGAGGGGATAAGCCTCTGCAATTGTCTGAGCATCAACCTCTTGGAAAAGGCTCTGACATATTCTGCGAGTCCGTACTTCCAATGTCTGCGGAACAGCTTCCACGTTCCCCAGTAAGCCAGCGCCTCCCAGGAGTCCTGCCAGCAGAAATCGGCCCTGCCGTAGCCTTCCCTCTTAAATGATAGGACGGCGTTCGGGCCGCACTCGACCGAGCCATCTATCTTTCGCGTAAAGTGCACGCCCAGAAAAGGAAACGCCGGGTCCGGTACAGGGTATATCAGACTATTGACCCTTTCTGCGGCTTGTTCCGTCAGCTCGTAGTAGTCCCCGCGAAAAGGTACTATCCTCATACCGGGATCGATGCCGGCCAGCCTGGCCATCCGGTCGGAGTGAAGACCCGCACAGTTGATAATATATCTGACACCAAGGGTCCCATTATTCGTCACGACATTTGTATAGAAATCATGCCTATCAAAGGCCGTTACCTGATGGGACGTCAGGACTTTGTTACCTCGTCCTTTGGCCTCTATTAGTCTGCCCAGCTTCCTGGCCACTTTCGTGAAATCAATGACGCCCGTGCACGGCACGTGGATACCGGCTATCCCCTGGCAGGACGGCTCGATTTGTTTGATTTCGTCCGGCCCAATCTTCTCAAGGCCTTCTATGCCGTTTTCGATGCCGTTCTGAAAAATCTGTTCAAGGTTGGGCAGCTCCCCTTCGCTTGTCGCCACGATTATCTTGCCCGTGATCTTGCAGGGAATTTTGTGCTTCTTGGCAAAGGCTATAAGCTCTTTTCGCCCCTCCACGCACGTTTTTGCCTTATTGCTGCCGGGCTTGTAGTACAGCCCGGAATGGATGACGCCCGAATTATGGCCCGTTTGATGCCTGGCCAGTTGGTCTTCTTTTTCCAGCACGGCGATACGGATATTCGGATGGCTCAT
>CAZPJZ010000125.1:0-6463 GCA_964586995.1 uncultured Pirellulales bacterium
GCTTCTCGTCGAATCGGATGTCCATGCGCTGGACCCGCAACTCATACTGCTGGACGTTGCGGCCTCTGTTATCCCAGTTGGGGTCGACCGGGCGCGTGCCGGTCACGTAATAGAGTGCCTTGGCGAAGACACGGATGACTTGGCATCCCGTGGCGTACGGGTCCACAGGATCGGCCAGCACGTTTTCCTGACCGGCCACCAGCAGCTTGGTATCCGGCGAGTAATCGAGGAAGCGTGCGCCATGATCCAGATCTTTGGCTTCCATATTCCTATATTCAGGCAGGTCGGATATTTTCTCACGGGGGCCGAGCACCGCCAGTTTCACGCCGTCGGCGATAAGGGTTTTGAGGATATCGTGGCGATAGGCGAACATCTTGCGGATCGTGTCGTTGGCCTTGAGAAGGGCCTCGTCGCTGGCCTCTCGCCCGAGGACAGTGAACTCCCGTGCCCAGGTGAACTTTGTGTAATACGGATCGATATTGAACTTGCCCGGCGGAGCGGTGACGCTGGGCTGGGTCTGCAGAAAGGCGTATCGCCAGTCCTGATCGGCCCTGAGGTTAAAGGTGGTCCTGACCAGTTCGTAGCCCTGCGGGTCGTAGACCTTGAGCTGCTCGCGCCTGCCGATAGGGCCGTGGTTCCAGTTGTTGATGCGATTACAGTCGAAGTATGCCTGGGCGATCTCGCACCAGTACTCGGCCGAGTTGGAGCCGGCGTAGGTGTCCTTAAATAGACCCTTGGCGACCGCGTTGCGATAGGCAGCGTTCTTACGCTGGCGCCACGTGGGGTCTATCCTGCTCAGCGTGCTGTCGATGGTATGGCAAAATTCGTGCACGGCGATGCTCTCATCGTCGTAGCGATCGACGGGCAGGCTCAGCAAATTTTCCTCGCCGAAGCTGGTGGGAAGGCCGCCCGTGCCCCTGACACGTTCGTTGAGATAATCCGGATTTGGGGCGTTTCGGTTCTCCGGCAGGTCGGTATAGACCTGGTCTTTGCCGATAATGACCAGATACATGCCCCGCTCGATCATGGCGTTGAGCACGTCGGGTCGGCCGGCCAGCATGTGGGTGACGATGTCGTATGTCCGCTGCAGCGCCAGGTCGGCAACCTCGTCCGCCGCCACAACCGGCATGCCCTTGATATCTATGTACTTCTTGTAAAATTCGCGGGCTGCGTCCCTGTCACTCTCGCGGACCTTCTCGAAAAACGAACCGGGCGGCGCAGTCACCGCCGGGTAGTCCAAACGAGCGTCGTCTTTGGCGTGTGCATGCCCGCCCAACATCAGGCCGGCGAACGTAACAACTATGGTAACTTGCAGGGCGAGTTTCATTTCCAAAGCCTTTCTCTCTACACGATCATATCCCACAAGCGGTCGAGCGATTCGATGGTCTGCTGGAGTACTGCGTCCTGTTCCATCTTGCGGAGTTCCTGATCGAAGGGTTCGCACTCTACCGGGCCATCGTAACCGATTTTTACCAGAGCGTTAATGAATCCTTTCAGGTCGATTACTCCGGTGGTCGCCGGCAGTTTCCGCCGGTTATCGATCTGCTGGTCGACGGGTATGCCCGACGGAGCATCGTTGACGTGCACGTGGACGATGTCCCTGTTCGACAACGCAAGCAGCTCTTCCACCGTCCCGTGTGAGGTGTACCAATGCCAGCTATCGAGAAGAAGGCCCACGTTTGGCGTTCCGATAGCCCCCACCAATTCCATCATATCAAGCTGAGTGCTGATAAAGCCAAAACGGTACCGCGCTCGGGAAGTTTTGGGCCCTACGAATTCCAGACCCAGCCTGATGTCATTGTCCTCAAGCACCTTCGCTATTTGGCCGAGGCGTTTTTTGTGCTGCTGGAAATTTTGCAGGTAAGTCAGCTCGTTGTGGCCGGGCGGGATCCATGTCGCTATGCGCGTCACGCCTAATTGCTTCAGGATGTTTGCCTCTTTGTCCAGGCGCGCCAGGTCCTTGGCAAACCGCTCCTGGTCTCTACGAAACTCGACGGGCAGGCCGGCGGCGCCATACCGCACGTTTTTCTGTTTCATTGTCTGGAGCCATTCCTGGATTTCTGCCGAAGACTTGTTCTCGAATTCGCCTGGATTCGGGCTGATGCCGTCGAATCTGTACTTCACGGCATACTCTAATGCCTGGTGCTGATTGGCTCTTACCCCGATATGGCCGGCAGCCAGGTTCTTGTAGAATTTGACTCTACTGTTTGCCTGCGACGCCGCCACGGACGACTCTGCAAAGCACAGCGCCGCAGCCGTGGTAATCGCCGACCTGCAAAACGCACGCCTGGACATCAACTCTGATTGTTTCGTTTTTAGTTCGGTCATGATTGTGTCTCCAATTATTTGACAGCCGTAAGGCCTTTCTCTGCGGCCTCACGGATATGACGCTCGGACGGATCGGTCTGTGTCTTCAGCAGGCGGGCATAGATGGCGGCTGCATCGTTCTTCTTGCCGGCTGCCGCGAGGTTCTCGGCCAGAGCCAGACAGGCATCGGTCTGGTTGATCCGCTCCCACCCTTCGTGGGCTTCGGCGCACCTTGCAAGGGCCTCGGCGGCAGAGGCATCACCGATGCGGGCAATGCCCCACGCGGCGGCGATGCGGACATCGGAGTCGGGGTCGCTCAGGGCCTGCTTGAAGGTCTCAGCGGCCCGTTCCGCCCGGATAGCCGCAAGGCTGCTGATAACACTCAATCGTTGGCGTCCACGCACTTTCGGCACGGCTGACAGCAACTGCTCGGCTGCGCCGTCTCGTATGGACGTCAGCGCTCTGGCCGCCGGGCCGCACAGTTCCGGGTCAAGCAGGGCCTTGCCGAGCGCCTCGACAACTGCTTTGGTGCCGGTCAGTTGGAGCTGCTCGATAAGGTAAATCTGAATGGCCTTGAGCCGGTCGCCACCGACCTGCGACGCGGCCGTGCGGGCGAAATCCTCGCGGGCCTGCTCGTTACCTTCCCGCGTGACGCGAACGGCCAGAAGGTGCAGGGCGAAGTGAGCCTTGATGGCGTCCCCGGTGGCCGGCTCAACCAGCATGTCAATCAGACCAAGTACGCTGTCGCGCCCGCCCTCGTGGAGCTGTGCCACAATTCTCTCGATCTGCTTGATTTTACTTGTGTCCAGATTCGCATAAGTTCCGCCCTCGTCCGGGTCAGGAATCTGGCCCACGAGGCTCTTAATCTCTTCGGAGCTTGGCATGGCATAAATCCTTTACTATTTGTCCACATTTGTCAAGGATGCCACGGCTGGCGCATGGGCTGGTAGACGAGCCGGTTGGCGACCTCATCGCCGACGACCTGTTCTTTCACGGGGTCGTACTTGATCTTTCGCCCTAAGCGGATGGCAATATTCGAGAGGTGCGCTATAGTGACGGCGCGGTGGGCGGCTTCGACGTGGCCGCCCGCCTCTTTACGGGTCTTGACCGCCTCGACGAACGACAGCAGCGGCTCAGGATCGGGCATGGCCTCAACCTTTTGGCGGCTCTGCTCGTCCAAGTCAGCCAGTTCCACGTGACGCGGCTCTTTGCGGTCGTAACGCGGTCCCCACTCATTGCCGTCGAGCACCAGAGTCAGGCCGTCGGCATACTTCAGCTCCACCCACGCCCAGACGCCGCAGGCCTCCGGATGTGCCGGCGCGGCGCAGGCCTCCACCTCGACGGGGCTGGTGTCGTCCTTGCCATATATCCACTGGAAGGGGTCCACGTAGTGCTGGGCGAAGTCGGCCAGACTCCCGCCCTCGTAGTCCCAGTAGTAACGATGGCTCCAGCCGAAGCGGTGGGGGTGGTAAGGCCGCAGCGGCGCGGGGCCGCAGTACATATCCCAGTCGAGTTGTTCGGGCACAGGCTCAGGCTTCAGGTTTACCTTGCCGCAGTATCGCAGAACGGGGAAGCCTCCCTTCTGGATGTAGACGGCGGGGCAGTGCTTCAGCAGGCCGCTGCGCATGATCTTGTGAATAGTGCGGCTGCGAGAGCTCTTGTAGGCGCCGAAGCGGCCGCTGGTGCCGATCTGAAAGACCCGCCCGTAGCGTTTGACCGCCGTGACTACGGCTCGGCCCTCCGCGATGAATCGTGTCATGGGTTTTTCGCAGAGGATGTCCTTGCCGGCCTGCGCTGCGGCAATGCACATCACTGCGTGCCAGTGCGGCGGCGTGGCGATACTCACCACGTCGATGTCCTTGCGTTCTATTACCCGGCGCCAATCGGTGTAGAGCTCAACGTGCTCTCCGAACTTCTTCTTGGCGCCGGCGAGGCGGACTTTGTCCACATCGCAGGCGGCCAGCAGCCTGTAACTGCCGCCGGGAGCTGTGACGTAGGTGTTCAGGTCCTCGCCGCCCTGGCCGCCGCAGCCGATCAACCCGGCCATGAGCGTCTCGCTCGGCGGCGTCTGCCCCGGCCCACCCAGAACGTGCCGCGGCACAATTGTCAGCAGGGCGGCTCCTGCGGCACCCTTCAGGACGCTCCGTCGGTTCACCTTGTTGCTCTGTTCTTTCATCGAGCTAACCTCCCATGGCATCCAACTTCCGATTGTCCCGGCGTTGCCTGGCACCGTGGTCGCTTGCCGGGCCATCCTTCATTGAAAGGCTGATTCGCTTCTTGGCAAGGTCTACATTAAGAACTGTAACGGTTACCTTCTGATGCACCTTGACTATGTCCGCAGGGTCCTTCACGTAGCGGTTTGCCAACTGGCTGATGTGCACCAGACCATCTTGATGCACGCCAACATCCACGAACGCTCCAAAGGCAGTTACGTTAGTGACAATTCCGGGCAGTCTCATGCCGACTTCGAGGTCTTCGATTTTCTGCACACCTTCCGCGAAGCTGAATATCTCAAACTGCCGGCGGGGATCTCTGCCCGGCTTGGCCAATTCCTGCATGATGTCATTCAGCGTGGGTAGTCCCACCGTGCTGCTGACGTAGTCGTGCAGGCGGACCTTCATTCGAAGCGACTCATCCTTCATCAGGTCCATCACCGAGCAGCCGACGTCCGCCGCCATGGCATCCACGACATGATAGCTTTCCGGGTGCACGGCACTTGAGTCGAGCGGATTGACGGCGTCGCGTATCCTCAGAAAACCCGCCGCTTGCTCAAAGGCCTTGGCGCCCAGACGAGAGACCTTCTTTAGCTCCTGCCGCGATTTGAACGGGCCGTTGTCGCTGCGGTAGTCAATGATGTTCTGAGCCAATTGGGGCCCGAGCCCCGAGACGTACATCAATAACTGCTTGCTGGCGGTGTTCACCTCGACCCCGACGCTGTTCACACAGCTAATGACGACGTCATCGAGGCTTTGCTTTAGCAGTGATTGGTCCACATCGTGCTGATACTGACCCACTCCAATCGACTTCGGATCGATCTTTACCAGTTCTGCCAGAGGGTCCATAAGCCTTCGCCCGATGGAGACCGCCCCGCGGACCGTGACATCCTCATTGGGAAATTCCTCGCGGGCCACCTCCGATGCCGAATAAATAGAGGCGCCGCTTTCATTGACCATCACGACGGGAATATCTTTGGAGAACCTGATGCTCCTGATGAAGGCTTCAGTCTCGCGGCTTGCGGTGCCGTTGCCTATCGCGATTACCTCAATGTCATACTTCTGACACAAGGAAACCATTTTGGCTGCATCTGACGCCGCCAGTCTCTCGCTCTGGTGAGGATAAATAACATCGGAATGCTTTAGCTGGCCCTGGCGGTCAAGGCAGACGACCTTACATCCTGTGCGAAATCCGGGGTCGATGGCCAGGACGTTTCGCTGCCCCAGCGGGGGGGCGAGCAATAGTTGCCGCAGATTCTCTGCGAAGACTCTTATGGCCTCCTGGTCGGCCCGCTGTTTGGTGGCGGCGAGAATCTCCGTTTCCATCGACGGCGATAGAAGCCGTTTGTAGCTGTCAACAACGGCTTCTTGAACCTGCCCCGAACAGGCCGATTGTCCCTTGACAAACAAGTCCTCAAGTATCCGCAGGGCCTGCTCCTGGGGTGCTATTACTTGCAGCCTCAGAAACTCTTCCCGGGCGCCTCTGCGCATCGCCAGAATCCTGTGCGATGGCGCCGTGGCCACGGGCTCTTGCCAATCGAAGTAGTCCTCGTACTTGAGTCCCTCTGCCTCTTTGCCCTGCACGACTGTGGCCCGGAAACAGCCTTTTTTGAAAAACAGCTCGCGAATCCTGGCTCGTGCGGTCTGGTCTTCGTTGACCCACTCGGCAATGATGTCTCTGGCGCCGGCCAAGGCGGCCTCGGCAGAGTCCACCCCCTTACTTTCATCGACAAATGCCTCGGCTTGGCCTGCCGGGTCCGTCGCCGGGTCCTGGGCAAAAATCAATTCGGCCAGAGGTTCCAGCCCTTTTTCCCGGGCTATGGTCGCTCGCGTCCGACGCTTCGGTCGATAGGGCAGGTAGATATCCTCCAAAACGGCCATCGTCTCAGCCTGCATGATTTTATCTTTGAGCTCCTCCGTGAGCTGCCCACGTTCCTCCAGAG
>CAZPJZ010000126.1:0-4788 GCA_964586995.1 uncultured Pirellulales bacterium
TAGCGAGCTCCACCTGGCGGGCAGCGAATGTATCAATAGCTTCGTCAAGCATGCCGTTCTTCTCGTATGTCAGCGTAGGCGTCTCTCACTAGGTTGTGCGCAGAATGGTCAAAAAATTGAAGTTGGACATATATTATTCGAGCAAATCCGGCCCAGGATTTGCTCGAATAAGAGTGTCGCTGTCCTGCTGCTGGTCTCTGAGGGTTTGAAAAGCAAAATGGCTGGCGCGTTTTTGCTTTCAAAGTATGCCCAAATTCGATTTTTTGACAACTTGTCATACACCTATTTGACCACCAAGGTCTGACACGGTGAGACGCCATCCGAGCGGATAGCGTACAGACTAAACGCTCCACGCTCCACGCTGTACGCTAATGCCGGCGGCTATCTCATCTTCAGGGCAGTGGTGACCTTGTCCGTAAGCTCGGTGATGCTAAACGGCTTTCTTATGAAATCCTCAGCGCCCGACCTTAATAGCTGATCGATCTGGTCCTGTTTGACGACGCCGCTCACGATGATAACCTTGGTGTTCTCGAATTCTGGATTTCTTTTGATCGTCTGACAGACAACGTTGCCGTTGACGTCAGGGAGCATGTAATCCAGTAATATCAAGTCGGGCCGGAATTTCTGCGTTGATATTCCTGCCTCATAACCGCTGGACGCCGTCTTGATTTCAAATCTGCCGTCCCGGGTCAAGACTTCGGCCATCAGCTCAACGATTTCGGCATCGTCGTCAACGATAAGGACTCTCTTTCTGCCAGTCTCGAGGTTGTCCAGAGGGATGTTGTTGTCCTTCATGAATTTGATCAAGCTCTGGCGTGGAATCCTGCGGAATCTCGAGCCGGGAACGCGAAAGCCCTCCAGTCGACCAGAATCAAAGCAACGGATAATCGTCTGTTGGCTTACTCTGCAGATCTCAGCGGCCTCGCCGGTGGTAAATAGATCCTTCATCCTATTCCCTTCCTTTTTCGCCCAGCCGCGCCGACTCGCGTCGGGAGACGCGGGGGCTGGCCAAATCCGTTTGACACAAGGCCTATCCAGCTTGCCTTTTCGTCCCAACTTAACGATAGCTTTGGAAGTTGTCAAGAATAAAAAACTTGGAAGAGTGGGATTTTAATTCTGAGAACGCAAATATTATCAGTCCAACCCAAATAGCTGTGTCTGGTGGTAATTCTGGTGGCTCTGGGACTTTAGGGAACACAGGCGTCTCCGCAAAAAATGCCTGTCTTGGATCATGCCTAACCGGCATGAGCCGTAGCTAAGAAGGTGCATGATTAACGTAGAGGAGCAAAAAGTCTGTGACATCCGCGTAACCCTCTGGAGACATCCCTTTAGTGACTGCTGTAATGTGAACCTTTCCAGGGATTTTTGCCGGCGAGCTTCGCGGATGCGGCATTTCGTTGGGCGCTCGTGGCGGCTGGCCTCAGGGGAATATGCACGGACATATCAGGCTTAGCCGTCCGGTGCCACGAAGTGATAAGCATGCCCTGACTGTCTTGAACGACCGTAAAGAGAGAGTAATTTCGGTAGGCCAATTCCGCTGCGGGCTCAGAACGAGGGACATTGGCCGGCTTCTTTGGGCCCTTGAGAAGGTCATCCGGAACAATGGCCTCCGGCGGCGTTAATGTCAAAGCGAAAATCATCGCGGCTTGCTCAATCTGGGCGAAGTTGATTTCTTTGGCCGAGCCATCGTACAAGACAACATCTATCCAGGCGATATTGCCGGCGTGGCCAGTTTCGAGCTTGATGGGATAGTTGTCGAAAACGGCGTAGACTACATGAAAGCCACAATCTATTCGGCCGGATGAAATGTGAATTGGCTGGCCGATTTCCACCTTCGCCGGCAGGTTGATGTCGCTTACCGCGCCTTCGAATTGTAGTCGGAGGCGGAGGTCTTTGGCTTTGATGGTGGCATCTCTCAGGCGGTCGAGAGAGATATGGGTGTCGCCGCGGTCGGTGGCAAAAACCACGGCCCCAAGCACGTCAGCCTTATCCTGCATGGCAAAGATGCTTGCTGAGGAATAGTCGTAGCCATCGTGCAGGCAGCGCAGGCGCATGGCCACCACGCCGGCATCGGTATTCCAATACGCCAGCAGCGGCCGCCGCTGGTTCCACAGATCGCCGATATTGACCGAACCCAGAGTAAACTCCGAATGAAGATACGTGGTGCCGATAATGTCGTATTCGCCCGCCGCATTGCGAGCAAAGGTCTCCACTTCCAAACGCGGCTGAGCAAGCTCTGTGAAATAGTGAAAGAAATCTTCCGGACACTCCGCACGGATGCGATGGGCGTCGAGCGATTCGAACGCTTCGCTGTCGGGGACAAAGCGGACTTTGTCGTTGGTGGCCCGCTGGATGAAGGCGAGCGTGCTTGATCGCAGAAGGGTTGAGTAGCATCGGCTGTGCGGGCCGGACCACTGGCGCGTCGGCGGATGAAAGTGGCGAGCAACGTGATACCAGGCCAAACGATTCAGCTCCTGCAAGAGCTTCTGCGAGTCCGGGTCGCGGACGTGATGCAACATACGGGTCAGTTCTTTGACAGCGACGATACTGTAGGTCGGGCTGTTGTACTCGCTGAAGGAACCCTGCTTCAGGGTGTGGTCGTAGAATCGTTTCAGGCGGGCCTTGCTGTAGTCTTTCAGATCTTGAACTTCGAAAAGCTCGCCAGCGACCAGCGTAACGTAGGTACCCATTACGGCGATGTTGGTGTAGCCTGGGCCAACATTGCGCCGCTTGATGGAATATGCGGCGTGCAGGATGGAGTCCTTGCTCTGCTGCTGCATGTCGGGCGGCAGGCGGTGCATGTGGTCGAGAGCCACCTGCAAGAGCTGCGTGCCGCAGAAATCGGCCCAGTTCCAATCAGGCGGTGACATTTTGTCGAGCGGTTCCTCCAGGAACCAAGACCAGATGCCATAGGTCCGGCTGTTGGGGTCCTGGTCTTGCAGCGAGATCACTCGACGCAGGATGTCCTGTGCCCGCTGGGCTCGGCCGGGCTCGCCGCTATCGAGCAATGCCACCGCGTATTCGAGCGAATCGCGCGTGGGGTGAACGTACCCGCCTTTTAGCGTGGTGTGATAGCCGGGCGAAGAAAACGGCCGGCGAATCATTTTTTCGGCGGGATCGTACTGCGGGTCCTTACCGGCAAGGACTTTCAGGAAGGCATCTTTTTGCTGCTGGGAAACAAACAGGTCCGCAGAACGACAGATGCTCGGCTGACAAACGATCAGCACCCAGAATATCATGAGCGGTAATTTTACGTAACTCATGGCCATCGCTATTTTACCCAGGGCCAGCAGGCGGAAAATGACTCAGTGGCATCATAGCTTAGCCAGTGGGGCAAGTCCAACTTTTTGGCGGATAGGAGCTGTACCAAGTACGAAAAGGATTTGAGTAGTTTTTTGCTGGTGGATTTGGTATAATAGCATTATCTTGCTACTTTCGCGTTAAGCATCGTGTAAGCAAGGGTTTGCGGATAGGAAGGATGGCGGATATAGCAATGTTGGCGAGGGCACTTGACAGAGAGGAATTTGACAAAATTGAGCAAGTTTTCCGCAAGCATTTCCACCTGGGGCTGGAGGCGCGAAATAGCCAGGCAAGCGAAATTGGGCAATTGTGCAGCGGTGATTGTTACCCGCAGTTCTGTAGGATCGTCCAAAGCGACACTACGGGCGCACACAAGTGCAGCCGTGAGCGGCAGCGCAGTCTGGCCATCGCCATAGAAACGGGGCAGTACTATATCACGATCTGCCACGCGGGTATCGTGCTGGTTTGTGTGCCCGTCATGGACAAGGATAATGCGCTGGGAGGCGTATTCTTCGGCAAATGCCTGTGGGAACCCGTGACAGAGATTTTGATAGAGGACGTCAACAAACGGCTGGAGCATCTTGGCGTCGATCTGCAAGAGATAGTGGCAGCGATGCGGCAGTTGCCGGTCATTCCCGGGCGAAAGGTCCACGAGGCGGCTGAATTCCTGTTTGACCTGCTTTATGAGATCGGCGGATTCGACCCGCGGGTGATCCGGTGGCGGCGGGAGCGAGCCGAGCAACAGTCGCAAATCAGCGAGCTTATCCAGCAGCGCAAGAAGCTGAGCACCGAATGGAAGTATCCGCTTGACAGTGAGCGCCAGCTATTGGGCAAAGTCAAGATCGGTGATCGGACGGGAGCCAAGGAGATTCTAAACTCCATACTGGGCACGATATTGTTCAAGACCATCGGCGATCTGGGAGTCCTCAAGGCCAGGCTGCTGGAGCTTCTGAGCATACTGAGTCGGGCGGCGGTCGAGGGCGGAGTCAATATCGATGTCATGCTTGAAAGGAATCTGGCTTATGTGAACAAGGTGATGCAGATTGACAACCAAGAGGATTTGTGTGCGTGGATTAGTACGGCGCTGAACGAATTCATCGAGCTGGTTTATTCGTCGCAGGACGCCAAGAAGATGACACAGATCAGGCCGGCCATCAACTATATCGACGCCAATTACGACAAGGACATAGGCCTGACTGAAATTGCCGGGGCTTCGCGTCTAAGCGTTTCTCGGCTGGCACACTTGTTCAAAGAGCAAATGGGTATAACCGTTATCGACTATCTCGGCGGCGTCCGAATAGAGCGGGCCAAGCAGCTACTGCTGGCGACAGATCAGAATTGCACCGAGATTTGTTTCCAGGTTGGCTATCATAATCAAAGTTATTTTTCGCGCGTTTTCAAGACGCTGGTGGGAGTGACGCCTCTTCAATTCAGGTTCGGCAACCGGCGACGACAGCACTGATGACGGATTACAGATGACGGATGACG
>CAZPJZ010000126.1:4888-6448 GCA_964586995.1 uncultured Pirellulales bacterium
AGGAGGGTCCTCGGTCTTCTGTCCTCTGTCTTGACAGTTTGCACGGCATATCATACTATCGCAGTGGATAGCGTACAGCGTGGAGCGTTTAGTCTGTACGCTATCGGCTGTACGCTGCGTAAGTGGCGGTGAGAAGGTCAGACGGTGAGACGGTCAGGCATCGAACCGTCCGGCCGTCCAACCGTCTAGATGGGCATCGGTATTAATGACGAAACGGATAGCCATTTTGGGTTCCACGGGGTCCGTGGGCAGAAAGGCGCTGCGGGTAATAGATGCCCTTGGACCTGAGTATGTGATCACCGCATTGAGCGCTGATACAAGTATTGAGCTTCTGGCCGAGCAGGCCCGGCGCCACCGACCGAAATTCGTCGCCATAACTAACGCTGACTATCTGGGGCCGCTCCGGCGGCTGGTGGAAGACCTGGATGCCGAAATTTTAGCAGGGCCGGACAGTCTGATAGAGATTGCAAGTCTCGACGAGATTGATATTGCCCTTACTGCGGTTGTGGGTGCGGCGGGTCTCGCTTCGGCCCTTGCGGCTGTGCGGTCAGGCAAGAGACTGGCCATCGCCAACAAGGAGCCGCTGGTAATTGCTGGTGAATTGCTTACCAAGATCGGTAGGCAGAATGGCTGTACTATTCTGCCGGTTGACAGCGAACATTCGGCCATTTTGCAGGCGATGCAGGCGGGCAGCCGACAAGAGGTTCGCCGGATTATTCTGACCGGTTCGGGCGGGCCGTTCCGAGAAGCCAGCCCCGAAGATTTGCAGAACGTGACGCTGGAGCAGGCGCTGGCCCATCCGGTCTGGAACATGGGGCCGAAGATAACGATTGACTCGGCCACCATGATGAACAAGGCGCTGGAGGTGATTGAAGCCCGCTGGCTTTTTGATATGCCGGTGGAAAAGATAGAGGTACTGGTCCACCCGGAGTCAATCGTACACTCGCTGGTCGAGTTCGTGGACGGCTCGGTGATTGCCCAGATGAGCGAGCCTGACATGTGTCTGCCGATCCAGTATGCGCTGACATACCCGGCGCGCGTACCCGGCGTCGGCAAGTCTCTGCGTCTGGAAGATACAGGTAAACTGACGTTTGAAAGGCCTAATTTTGAGACGTTTCGGGCGCTGGCGTTGGGATTTGAGGTGGCGCGAACAGGGGGCACCGCGCCGGTGGTTTTTAACGCGGCTAATGAGGCGGCCGTCAAAGAGTTCCTGGCAGGCAGAATCAAATTTGTTAATATAGTAGAGCTGATTGAGCATTGTTTGAATAAGCATGATGTCAGAAAGCATGTGACACTGGACGAGCTGCTTCAGACAGACGCCTGGGCCAGAAGAGAGGTCGTAGCCAGCCTAAGGCGGAAAGTCAGGGGCGCAGAATACGGCGTGGAACCCAAAGTCCAAAATTGAAACTTTCGTTTTTGGCTTTAAGTTCTCGGATTGATAAGAGGCTGCTGAATGTCTAAATCGGACAGTTCATCTAGTAAGAGTCTACGCGGCTTGTTCTGGATTCTTATTTTTGCCGTCGTAGTTTATGTCATTGTTCGCAACATCCATGTCTTTGG
>CAZPJZ010000127.1:0-6438 GCA_964586995.1 uncultured Pirellulales bacterium
GGCACCGTCATCGTGAGCTCTCCATGCAGCATCAATTTCCCCGCAACGTGGCGATTTCTGCTTCTCCTGGTTTTGACCCATCGAGGTTGGCACACAACTGATTTGGGACTGCTCACAATGAGAACCACCCCTGCACAGAGTTCAATCTACCTGTCCGACTGCTTGGCTTCCGTGTTATTCTGCCCTCGTTCGATCTTAGCTGTGTGCGTGTACTCCGACACAGGTGTTTGGGAGTCAGGTTGAGGTGCCGCTTCGTGGGAGCTTTGTGGGATGGATTCGATCCTGGTGGCAGGCTCTGGTTGTTCTGCGCCCCAGCGACCGCCAGCCGCATCCCGAATCAATTCAGCTACCCTCCTGTAATCTTCGGCGCCGTGACAATTTGGCTCATATTCAAAGATTGTCTGGCCATAACTGGGGGCTTCCGCCAGCTTGATGTTTCGGCGGACATAAACGGGCAAAATTTGGGCCTGTGCCCAGGCGCTGTTGGTCCCGCGTGCCTTGCTCAGGAATCTTTCAATATCTGCCTTGACTTCATGTGGAAGCAAGGCTCGCCTGTCGAACATGCACAGCAGAATGCCCCGTACACTCAGGCTGGGGTTGATCCTCTTGTTGACAAGATCGATGGTCTGCAAGAGCTTGCCGAATCCCTGCAAGGCCAGAAAGTGTGGCTGAAGCGGTATCAAGACTTCCTGGGCGGCCGCCAGGGCGTTGAGAGTCAACAGTCCTAATGAGGGGGCGCAATCGATGAAACAATAGTCGAATCTGTCTTGAACAGGTTGGATCGCCTCTCGCAGAATTGTCTCCCGGCCGACCACACTGACCAGTTCGCTTTCTGCACCCACAAGATCAATATTCGCAGGTAGCAGCCAGAGATTAAGGCGCGATAGCAGAATCTCTTGTTCGAATTTGGCTTCATTAAGCAAGACAGCATACGAGCCGGACCTAACCGCTTGTGGTTCAACTCCCAGATGGATTGTCAGATGCGCTTGTGGGTCGAGGTCGACAGCGACGACCTTAGAGCCCATAGCAGCCAGAGCGGCGGCGGTATTGGCTACCGTTGTGGTCTTTCCTACTCCGCCTTTCTGGTTTAGTACGGCTATCGTTCTCATCTTCTTCGTGCGTCGTGCGTGATACGTCCTGCGTGATACACAATACGCAATATGAGTGTAAAACTGCCGAATTCCATACTACTTAGCTTTAGGTTCTAAGTTTTCAGCTTTTTGGCCACCGCATCAAGCACACCATTAACAAATGAGGCGGACTTGTCGGTGCTGAACTTCTTAGCCAATTCGATGGCCTCGTTGATCACCGCCTTGGGCGGAATATCCGGGCAGAACTTTAACTGATAAACCGACAATCTCAAAATGCCTTTATCGACGGGTGATAACCGGCTGAACTGCCACCCGATGGTGGTGCTGGCTATCAACCGGTCACATTCTGCCAGGTTCTCCCATGTGCCTTTTGTCCAGTCCCAGGCAAGCTGGCGCACCGAACCGTCTTGCTCTGACTCGGCGAAGAAGCTATCCAGCCGCTCGAACAACTCCGGACCTTGCACATCGAGTTGATACAAGGCCTGAAGGACCAACTCTCTGGCCCTTGTTCTCTTGTCCACGCCTGTCCTCGAGCGTATAGCGTACAGCGTACAGCACAGGGACCATACGCTAAACGCTATATCTGTTCCATTACGTGCGCCATTTCCATAGCTGTCCGCGCGGCATCGGCGCCGGCGTTACCCATCTTGGTCCCCGCTCTTTCGACGGCGTGTTCGAGCGTCTCACAGGTCAGCACGCCAAATACCGCTGGCACAGTTGAATCGTAGTTTATTTGCGCAATTCCACGGGCTACTTGCTGACAAACATAGTCGTAGTGGCAGGTCTCACCTCGGATGACCGCGCCAAGACAAAGGACTGCAACGTATTGGCCGCTCTGCGCGAGTTTCCTTGCCACAGGCACGATCTCACAAGCACCGGGAACCCAGAAGACGGATATCTGCTGGTCGCCCGCCCCGTGACGCTGGAGGCAATCGATCGCGCCGGCGAGCAGTTTAGAAGTGATGAATTCGTTGAATCTGCTGACTACAAGGGCATAACTGCCTTTACCGGCTGTTACTTGACCTTTTATTTCTTTAATCATGGCTTTGCTACCCCAAACAATATCGGTACTGAGACGGTACGGCCTGACTACCATTACTCCACAAACCGTGCATCGCCGCACATTATAAGACTACCATCCTTTGCTTTCCAGAAAAACAACATCTTCGCCCCGGTGCGGCTGTCACACTTATGCGCAGCAGTGGGCCTAACCTACGGAATTGTAAGAGCTTATAGGGCCAACGTGCAAAGAAATTTTCCCAGAGAGCAGCAAGTATGCAAACCGACGAAAAACCACTAAGGAGGTGGTATTAGCTGGGCGATAACGCCCTTGGGCAGTCAAGCAGTAGCTGGATAATGGACGACCAAAAGGGCGCCTATGTTTCTGGAAGACTCAGAATTTGGCTCTTACGATAAAGCCGAGCATAATGCTCATAAGGCGTTCGAGCTTTACGAAGATGGCAAGATGTCGCAGGCGCTGGACGAGCTGAACACGGCGCTGGAGATAAATCCCGCCAACAGTTCTTGGCATTTCAATAAGGCCCTGACCTTGGATGCCATGAGTCAGTTCGAAGATGCAATACGCGAATATGAGGTTGCTCTTGCGCTAAGCCCTGAGGACCCGGAAATCTTGAATTCATTGGCGGTCGACTATACCCGGACCGGCCAGTACGATCGAGCCATCCAGACCTTCGAGCACATCCAGCAGCTCGATTGCAGGTTCGAACCTTGCTACTGCAATCGTATCATCACCTATACCGAAATAGGCCTGCACGACTTGGCCGAGCAGATGTTTTACTTAGCTCAGCAGATCAATCCGGACTGCGCCCTGTGCTACTATAACATCGGTAACAGCCTCTTTGCGCGGGGCGAATACAAAAGAGCTATTCGCTGCTGGCTGAAAACGGCGGAGCTGGAGCCGACCCATCCTCAAATCAACTATAGAATTGCCCAGGCCTACTGGGCGCAGGGCGATAACGCACGCGGCCGCGAGTATTTCCTGGCCGAACTTCGTGCCAGTCCGGGTGACGTGGATGTGATTCTTGATTTCGGCTTGTTCTTGCTCGAGGCCGGCCAGGTGGAATCGGCCAAAGAAAAATTCAACAGAATACTGGAGCTGTCGCCCGACTTTGCGCCCGCCTTGTTCTATCTCGGAGAAATTGCCTTTGGCAACTCAGAATACGAGCGGGCGGTCGAACTATATAGTCAAGCACTTCAAAAAGACAAGAAACTCGCCGGCCCCTGCTATCGGCTGGCACAGTGCGCTCTGATGAACGGGCAGAGGCAAAAAGCACAGATCTACTTGATTTCTGAATTACAGCTTCATCCGGAGGATGCGGATACTCTGGTCTCGATGGCCTCCATATCCCTGACCATCGGCAATCTTGATTTGGCGACGGACTGCCTGCTCAGAGCCGTGGATATCGATTCTGCCAACGCCGATGCCTACTACTATCTGGCTGTTATCAGCGCCAACAAAGGGCGCATGGCCGAAGCCGCTGAGCTCTTTGAGCATGCTCTGGGCATTCGAAGTGACCATGTGGAAGTCCTTAGAGATCTGGCTTTGACTTACCTGGCGATGGGCCGATTAGTCGATGCCTCCGGCGCGATAAGTAAGGCCCGGAGCCTGGCCGGCGACGACCCGAAGCTGGCAAAGCTCGACCGTAGGATTCGGCTGGCCCGAAAAATGGCGCGAATAGAAGACTTTCTCTTGCGCTCCGCCCCGCGGTTTATTATTAAAAAGCTCATGCGGTGATTTTGCGCATGTGGCATGGGATTACTATTTACCTAACGGCCAGTTCACCAGTTGCCATCCGATCCCGCCCCGCGTTTCAGACCAAATTGTTTGCAAAATTCTGCCAAATCAAGTAACCTATTTGTCATGTGTCTTTTGCGATGCGTATCGTGCAAGAAAGAAGATTGCAATATCTTTTGGCAGAACGGCTGCATTAACATTTGAGCCGTAAACGCAACGCGCGACACGATACCTGCAATACAAAGGCCTTGGCCGAGTGGCGGAAAGGCAGACGCTGGGGACTTAAAATCCCCTGCCCTAAAAGGGCGTATGGGTTCGAATCCCATCTCGGCCAGTTTTTGGTTCTGGCAAAGTGTGAACCTATGTCGAATGAGACTCAAAATATACGATGAAGGCTTGAGCCGGTCGTCACCGATAGCGTATTGGAGGCAGTTAATGACAGATAAGAAGTTTGAGCTGGTCGATGTAGAAAAACCGAATCTGTATCGTGAGATATTTCCATACACAGAATTGCCCAAGGTAGTATTCGACAACGAAACGGTCGAGTACGATATTCCTGAGAAAATCTGGATAACCGACACGACTTTCCGCGATGGCCAGCAGGCGCGCCCTCCCTATACGCCGGAGCAAATTCTACGCATATACGATCTATTGCACGAAATAGACGGCGGCACCGGTCTAATTCGGCAGTGTGAGTTCTTCCTGTACTCGCAGCGGGACAGAAAAGCGGTCGAGTTGTGCAAAGAGCGAGGCTATCAATTTCCTGAGATAACCGGCTGGATCCGGGCGGTTGCGGCCGATTTCAAGAGGGTCACTGAGATAGGGCTGAACGAGACCGGTATTTTGACGTCGGCCAGCGACTATCATATATTTCTGAAGCTGCGAAAGACCCGTGCCCAGACCATGAATGCGTATCTGGATATTGCCCGAGCGGCGCTGGATAATGGTGTGATTCCACGATGTCACTTCGAGGACATAACGCGGGCGGACTACGAAGGCTTTGTACTGCCATTCGCCGACGAGCTAATGAAACTTGCCGACGAGTACAAAAAGCCCGTCAAGATTCGTCTTTGTGATACTCTGGGCTTCGGCCTGCCGTGGCCGCAAGTAGGTTTGCCCCGGAGTGTTCCAAAACTTATCGCGGGGCTGCGGCGCATCGGCGTTCCATCCGAATGCCTGGAGTGGCACGGCCATAACGATTTCCATAAGGTCCTGATGAATGCGGTAACCGCCTGGCTTTACGGCTGCAGCGCCGCCAATGCTGCCATATTCGGTACCGGTGAACGGACGGGCAACTCGCCCTTGGAGGCGCTGGTGATTGAGCACGCCCAATTGAAAGACGCCACAAGCGGCGTCAACTACCCGGCGATCACTGAACTGGCCGAGTACGCCAGCAAAGAGCTGGGCATTCAAATTCCCGATAATTATCCATTGGTTGGAAAGGATTTCAATGTTACCCGGGCCGGCATCCATGCCGACGGCCTGTTGAAGGATGAGGAGATATATAACTGTTTTGACACTCAGAAATTGCTCAACCGCCCGGCGGGTGTAGCCATTACCGACAAGACCGGCGCCGCCGGCATCAAACACTGGATTGAAGCAAGGTTTCAAATCGAAATCCCCAAGCATGACCGGCGCATCGCCAAGATAAAGGAAAGAATCGACGCGGAATACTTAGCTGACCGGGTATCGGCGATATCGGATGGGGAGATGTTCGAGTGGGTGCGCGAGGCTTTTGGCGGCGATGTGCCGCCGATGAGGTAAAGGGAATTGCCAGCCACAAAAATCAAAGCGGTGTTATTCGACCTTGGCGAGACCCTGCTTGCCTTTGGCAAGGTCCGGGTGACGCGGCTTTTCCGGCGGGGTGCACGGCTGTCCTATGATTACCTGCGGAGCCAAGGCCAGCCGGTCGGCAACTTTGAATGGTACTGCTGGACGAATCTGATACGCTTGCGGATCCGGCACTGGCTTTCACGCCTCGTACGCCGGGACTTGGACACGCTGACCCTGCTAAAGCAGGTCGGCACCAGCAAAGGGATCAAGCTCGAACCCCAGCAGTGGCAGCATCTGGCGTGGCTGTGGTACGAGCCCCTGAGCAAGACCGCTAAAGCCGAGCCAAATATCGCCGAGACTCTGGCCCTACTCAAGAAATCAGGACTTAAGCTCGGCATCGTTTCAAACACCTTCGTAAACCGCTACTGTCTGGACAAACACTTAGAGCAATTGGGTATACTGGACTATTTCATGGTTAGGGTCTATTCATGCGAATTTGGTTTTCGTAAGCCGGACCCGCGTATCTTCAAAGTCGCTGCCGACCGAATTGGCGAAGCGTATGAAAACATATTGTTTGTCGGGGACCAAATAAGGGCAGATGTCAAAGCGGCGGCCCGGATCGGCATGAAAGCCGTCCTAAAAGTCAACTCAGCCGCTGCCAGAAAAAATATCCCAAAAGGCATCTGGGAAATAAATCGCCTGGCCGAACTGCCCAGTCTCATCGGAAAAATTAACGCCGCCTCTCTATGAGAACGAGCCCATCTTGTGGCCAGGTCCAACGGTGTAGAGGCGTTTTTTAGGCTTGGTGTTGACGTGCGA
>CAZPJZ010000128.1:0-6422 GCA_964586995.1 uncultured Pirellulales bacterium
ATGCGCAGCCCGTGGCACCTGTGAAATTGACTATTGATAATTGACTATTTTGCTGCGAGGGAGGTCAGCGTATGAGAAAAGAACAGATTACCCGGCGTAGGTTTTTGCAGAAAGCAACTACTATCGCTAGCAGCGCAGTTGCATTGCCCTATTTTGTTCCCTGCTCGGCTCTTGGCCAGAAGGGAACGGCTCCGCCCAGTGATCGCATTACGCTGGGCTTTATCGGTTCGGGTAAGCAAAGTCAGCATCTGATACGCTCATTTCTGAATTCGCCCGGCACACAGGTACTGGCCGTCTGCGATGTAGATGGGCTGAAACTGCAGCGCGGGCAAAAAATCGTCACGGATTATTACACGCAGAAGTCCGATCAGTCCTACAACGGTTGTGAATCTTACAGGGACTTCCGCGACCTGCTGGCAAGAAGCGACATTGACGCGGTTGTGATTTCCACGCCTGACCACTGGCACGCTATTATGGTTGCCCGCGCTGCCCAAGCCGGCAAAGATATTTACTGCGAAAAGCCTCTCTCGCAAACGATTGCCGAGGCAAGGGCAATGGTTAACGCCGTCAGACGCTACGGGCGGGTTTTCCAGACCGGCAGCATGCAGCGCTCGGACAATCGCTTTCGCTTTGCCTGCGAACTTGTTCGCAACGGCTACATCGGCCAAATAAAAACAGTAACGGTCGGCATTGGCGGGCCGCCGGAGGATAAACCCTTGCCGGCTGAACCAGTGCCGGACTACCTCGATTGGGATATGTGGGTTGGCCCGGCGCCCTGGCGACCGTACAATCAGGAGCTTTCCCCTCACATCAGCGTGGACGTTTTTCCTCATTGGCGCTATCACAGCGACTTTGGCGGAGGCGGAATGACTGACTGGGGCGCACATCACTTCGACATCGCCCAGTGGGGGCTGGGTATGGATGAGTCCGGGCCGGTGGAAATCATTCCACCCGATGGCAAAGACTTCAAAGTATTAACCTATAAATACGCCAATGGCATCATAATGACTCGCGACAATGCCAACGGCGTTTTGTTTACCGGCACTGACGCCAAGGTCGAGGTCAACCGTGGCTACTTGAAAACCTGGCCGGATAGCCTAAAAGATGTGCAAATCGGTGCCAATCAAATCCACCTCTATGAAAGTAGAAACCATTACACAGACTGGCTGGACGCCATCCGCAAACGCACCAAGCCTATTTGTGATATAGAGACCGGCTGCCGGTCGGTAACAGTCTGTCACCTGGGCAACATCGCTTACAAACTGAAACGCCCGTTGAAGTGGGACCCCAAGCGTGAAATTTTCCTGGCTGACGACCAGGCCAATCGGCTGCTGTCGCGGTCTTATCGTACTTCGTGGTTTTTGTAGAACTCTGTTTTGGGAGATATGACTTGAACTCAAAACTCAAGACTAAAGCCTGCCCCGAGCGTTGTCGAGGGGACTCAAAACTGTTTGAGCGGCGTGAATTTCTAAAGATTGCCGCTGCCGGCGCTGCGACACTTGCGGGATTTCCATACCTTGTCCGCTCATCCGCTCTGGGCAAAGAAGCAAACGTCTCCGCCAGCGAGCGGATTGTAATGGGCTGCATCGGCGTCGGCGGTCAGGGCCAGGGCAATATGCGCGGATTTCTGGGCAAGAAGGAGGTCCAGGTGGTCGCGGTCTGCGATGTGGATGCAAAACAGCGGGACCAGGCCAAAAAGATAGTAGATGGCAGATACAAGAACAACGACTGCAAGACGTATATAGATTTTCGGGACGTGATCGACCGCAAGGATATTGACGCACTATCACTGGCGACGCCCGATCACTGGCATTCGATTCCGGTGGTCATGGCTGCGCGAGCCGGCAAGGATATGTACGGCGAAAAACCGCTGGCCCGAACCATTTACGAAGGTCAAGTTATGCGCGACGCGGTCAATTGCTACGGGCGAATCTGGCAGACAGGTAGCTGGCAGCGCTCCGGGCGTGATTTCCATCGAGCCTGTGAGCTTGTCCGCAACGGGCGAATCGGCAAGGTGCACACCGTTGAGGTGGGGTTGCCTACTGGCGGCGGCACCGGCAATCGCCCCATTCAACCCGTGCCCGAAGGCGTCGACTGGGACTTCTGGCTTGGGCCTGCACCGTGGGTGCCGTTCAGGGGCGTGATGCACTGGGACTGGCGCTGGATGATGGACTATTCCGGCGGGCAGCTAACCGACTGGGCGGGACACCATATTGATATTGCGCACTGGGGGCTGGGACTTGACCTGACCGGGCCCGTGGAGATTGAAGGGGTGGGCGTCTATCCGAAGGACGGTATCTTCGATGCCCCGACAGAATATAAGTTCACGTGCAAATATACCGACGGCCTGACGATGATTGTAGCCAACGACCGCCAGCAGCCCAAGGGCATGGGCACAGTCTGGTACGGCCAAACCGGCTGGATTCACGTAGACCGCGGCAGGTTCCAGGCCAGTTCGGAGAAGATTCTGCAGGAGGTCATTGGTCCAAATGAAATCAGATTGTACCAGAGCAATGACCACCTGCAGAACTTTGTCGATTGCGTCAAGAGCCGACAAAAAACTATTACGCCCATCGAGGTGGCACATCGCTCTATAAGCGTGGGGCTTCTGGGTGAGATTGCGATGCTGCTTGGGCGAAAACTGCGATGGGACCCCGATAAAGAGGTCTTTGTCAATGACGATGCTGCAAATAGGATGCTTCGGCGTCCGATGCGCAGCCCGTGGCACCTGTGAGGAAAGATTAAATATCAAAAATAAAAACTTGTCATGAGCGAAGTCGAAGGATAGCAGAGTCCATAAGGGACGACGTCCTCAATTTTGAATTTTGATTTTACAGAGAAAGGGCGAAAAATGAATAAGAGATCAAGAGTTGTTGGCGCCGGATTGCTCCTTGTGTCGTGCTTGTCCGTTGCCGTAAATACGTCGTGTGCGGCGGTGTCGGCGGACGAGATACAAAAGATGGAGCAGGCCATGCCGACAAAACCCATAGTTCAGCCCGAAAAGCCGCGAAAAATCCTCGTATTCAATCTGTGTAATGGCTTTAAGCACAGCTCAATTCCGTACTGGGATAAGGCTCTGGAGATTATGGGCAAAAAGACCGGCGCGTTCCAGGTCGAAATCAGCAACGATATGTCGGCGTTCAATGCTGAAAATCTGGCGAAATTCGATGCGGTCTGCTTCAATAATACAACTCAACTGAAATTCAACCAGTCCCAGCGCGAGGCCTTGATGAATTTCGTCAAGGGCGGCAAGAGCATTATCGGCATCCATGCCGCTACGGACAATTTCTACGACTGGCCCGATGCGGCGAAAATGATGGGTGGGCAATTTTCCGGCCATCCCTGGGGCGGCGGCGGTACCTGGGCGATAAAAATAGATGAGCCAGATCACCCGCTTACGGCGGCATTCAAGGGCAAGGGATTCAAAATCAGGGACGAAATCTACCGCACAGCGGCGCCGTTCTATTCACGGGCCGAGCAGCTTGTCCTTATGAGTCTGGATATGACAGACCCAGCTACCCGCAAACAAGCCGAGAAGGACAGCGATATGGATACCGGCATTAGCTGGGTCAAGACCTACGAAAAAGGCAGGGTCTTCTATTGTTCGCTGGGCCACAATAACGACCTTACCTGGGACCCGGCCCTATTGCAGCATTATCTGGCGGGCATTCAATTCGCACTGGGCGATTATAAAGTTGATACGAAACCGAGACCTATCGTTAGTTCTGGAAAGGGGTCAGAAATGGACGAACTACTTGCGAAAGTCAAGACGTATGATTGGGGGCAGAGCCGCCTGCCGCTAACCGAGGTGAGCGACAGGATTCGCCAGGCTTCCGGCTCACCAGAAAAGCTGAAAGAGATTGAAAAAAGTCTGGTAGGCCTGCTCAAATCGGATGCGACGCCGGCTGCGAAGCAGTTTGTATGCAGGGAGTTGAGCATAATCGGCACCGAGCAATCTGTGTCCGCGCTGGCTGAGATGTTGACGCAGAAACCTGCCTCGGATCAGCAGCCTCACCCTGCAGATATGGCAAGGTACGCACTGGAACGGATACCGGGTGCTGCCGTTGATGCTGCTTTGCGGGAGGCTATGGCAAAAACCGCCGGCAAGGTGAAGGTCGGCATAATCAACTCGCTGGGCGAACGGCGGGACGCCAAGTCCGCTGCCGCTATATCTAAGCTGCTCGGTGACTCGGATGAGATGGTTGCCTGTGCCGCAGCCGCTGCTCTGGGTAAGATCGGCGGACCGCAAGCTACCGAAGCGCTGGCTAAGGCAAAGGCCACCGCGTCCGGCAGGCTGCAGATGGTTGTTTTGGATGCGTATCTAAAGTGCGCCGACAAGCTCGCCGCTGAGGGCAAGAAGAAAGAAGCCAACGTCATCTACAAAGAGCTGTATGAGCCGGATATGCCTGCGGTCGTTCGTACTGCGGCGCTGCGAGGCATGGTTGGTGCGGCAGCGGGCAAAGAAAAATAGGGATGTAGAATGCAGAAATTCGTAATTCTGAATTCTATATTCGGGGTCGTCTAATATGAATCAGCGGACAGCGAATGTTTGCCTGGCATTGGTCTTACTGTGCTGTGCAGTTGCGTTCGGGCAGCAGGAAGCCATCGACATCGTGATCGAGGCGCTAAAGAGCAACGACCCGGCTATGCAGGCCGGGGCCATAGCTCTGGTAAGGGACATACCGGGCACAGAAATAACAGAAGCTTTGGCCAAGCACCTTCCGAATCTTCCAGCCGCAGGACAGGTACAACTGCTCTCGGCTCTGGCTGACCGAGGTGACTCCGCCGCCTTGTCGGCAGTTATCACGGCCACCAAGGCGCCCGACGAATCGGTGCGGATAGCGGCGCTGAAGGCGGTAGGCCAGTTGGGCGACGCCTCGAGCGTTTCGCTGCTATCGGGGCGAGCGGCCAAGAGCAGCGGCGAAGAGCAAAAGGCTGCCCGCGAGAGCCTCTATCGGTTGCGCGGCCCGGAAGTGGACAAGGCAATTCTGGCGGAAATCGGCTCGGCTGGGCCTGACGTTAAAGTGGAGCTGATTCAGAGTATAGGCCAGCGCAACATTACATTGGGCGTGCCGACGCTGATTAGGACCGCCGAGGATAGCGATAGTAGGGTCCAGCGGGAATCATGGAAGGTTCTCAAAACAGTCGCTGACGAAAAGTACTTGCCGACGCTGGTCGAGCTTCTAATCAAGACAAAAAGCCAATCTGTACGCACTGAAGCCGAGAAGACTGTTGCGGCGGTGGCCCACAAAATCCCTCAGAAGGATCGCCAGGCGCAAGTGGTCCTGGCTGCACTTGCTTCGGCAGATGACGTTGAATCTCGATGCTGTCTGCTGAGTGTACTTGGCAGAATCGGCGACAATAGTGCCCTGCCCGAGCTTCGTAAAGCTCTTGCCAGTGACAATGCGAAAATTCAAGATTCCGCGATACGTGCGTTATCCGACTGGCCCGATCCCGCGCCCATAGATGATTTATTGAAGGTGGCAAAGACCTCCGGCAATCGGGTTCACCGGATTCTTGCACTGAGAGGTTTTGTCCGTCTGCTTGGGCGCCAAACCGCCCGATCGGTGGAGGAAACCATTTCGCTGTATCAGCAGGCAATGGAATTGGCGCCCGATGTGCCGGAAAAAAGAAAAGTCCTTTCGGGCCTTGCCAATACTAAGTCACTTGCTGCTCTGGAGATGGCCGCGGCTTGTTTGCAGGATAGTAGCTTGCACCAGGAAGCGGAAATTGCCGTCGTAAAAATCGCCGAGGGTATCTACGGCAGCTATCCAGACCAGACAAAAGAAGTGCTCGGCAAAATTTTGCAGACTTCCAAGAGTGATTCTTTGCGCGAGCAGGCGCAGAACGTAATAAATCAAATTGGACGATTTGAGGACTATATTACTGCCTGGCAGATTTGCGGCCCATACACCCAGCAAGGAGCCGACGGGGCTGCGCTGTTTGATGTCGCCTTTGCCCCGGAAGAACCTGACGCCTCGGATGTACGCTGGCAGATTATGCCGGCGGGCACAAACCAGGATAGGCCCTGGCTGATGGAGCTTGATAGGGCGCTGGGCGGAGACAATCGAGCAGCGTACCTGCGTACAAACGTGTGGTCCGACAGAGAAGAGAACGTGCTGCTGGAGCTGGGCAGCGATGACGGGATTAAGGTGTGGCTGAATGGCCGGCTCGTTCACGCCAATAATGCAACGCGAGCCGTCACGCCAGGCCAGGACAAGGTCGAGGTAACTTTGAAGCAAGGCTGGAATGCGTTGATGTTAAAAGTGACACAAGGAGGCGGTGAGTGGGCCGTTTGTGCCCGCATTCGTCGGTTAGACGGCGGTAAACTTGATGGGCTAAAATACCAGGCGGAAAAATAGAACCTGCGGTGAAACCGCAGGCTAAATATTTAGCCCCGCGTTTCACGCGGGGTTCTGCAT